>CALLXO010000274.1 GCA_937875645.1 uncultured Clostridia bacterium | reverse complement strand
GGTAACGGCGTTTGCGCCTAAAATACCTACCGACAATATACCTACTACGGCAATTACCAAAACCAATACGGCAATTACTTTTTTGTTCATATCAATACTCCATATCCTCAAAATAACATTTGAGGTTTAAATCAAAGAGATATGCTCTAACAAGCGCAAAAATAAGAGATATGGCTATTAAAACTATATATGCGATTACCTTGCCTCTAGTAAAGCTATATCCAAACACCAACACGCCGGAGAACAACGCTATTATGAGTCCGTAACCTACGGAATTGTTGGCATTTTTGTTGTTACTTGCGTTTTGACCCAATGCAGCGTATTCGCGCATTGAGGGATTGCGTATGTCTAATTGAAATGACCAAAATATATGGCCTATGTCGATAAGCACAAAAGCTATAAGGCACCAAACTAAATTGTCCCAACTAATGACACCTGTAAGCCCAATAATAATCAAGCTTATAATAATTAACGTAAGCGATACGACAATGTTTATAGTAATTTTTGCCCATGTTACCAAATAGGTTTTAGCGGGTGCGGTTTTAAGCAGTACAAATTCGCTTCCCTCTCTCGAAAGAGCAGTAGCAGAACCAGTATTGCTTGACGTTATCATAATTAGCGAAATAATAATGTTTATTGCAAGAGCGATAGATTCCCCCCGCGGCGACAAATCAATAGCTTTAAAGAAGCCGTTAACAAAATACAGCACAAAGGGCAAACAGAAAATAAGAAGATAGTCTTGCAAAAACGTGTCTGCTGTGCGCACTGCCAAAATAGTTTCCTTTTTTAAAAATGCAAAATACGTATTATCCTTGCCCGCCTTTTTGGGTTTATGTTTCTTTTGAACGCTGTGCTCCGCAGTTTTTGAAGCCATTTTAAAGAACAACGGACGAGATAATAAATAATTAAGAGCTATTAGTACGACAATAAGCAGTAGCACCAAACCGAGGTTTAACCACAAATTGTTGGCAAAAAGAATGTCGCTTATCCATTGATAGAATAATGCAAAATTTGACACTTTTGACAGAAAAACGCCGATATTTCCGATAACGGTAAAATAAAGAGCTAAAATTCTCAACGGGTCAGGCAGATTTTTTAACACGTTGTTTATGCCAATTAACAGCAGAACAGCTATAACCGCCGACAGTAAAACATAAACAAACCTTGCTCTTTTTAAGAATGCCGTGATAAATTTTACAGGTATGCTAATAAGCGCACCTAATAAAACAGCTAAGAGGGGCAAAATAAAGGTGATTATTATAACAGCGGCAAAAAACCATAAATTTTGACTTGTAATAATACCGAAAGCCAAAGTTAAAGGTACAATAAAATAAAGGTTTTTGCCAAACTCGTTTAAATAAGCGACAACTAATTTGCTTAAATATACCTCTCCGTACTCTACAGGAAAAGACAGCAGTATTGCATTGTCCTTACTGCCGTACATGCTTCCGTTAAAGGTAACAGTGCAAGAAATAATACTTATTACTTGCGTAAACAGCAGCAAAAAGGTAAGCATAAAACGTGTCAAAGGTATGGCAAAAAATGATTTTAAAACCATAAATATTACAAAGTAGCCTGCAGTAATAGCACACAGTATACCAAATCGTATGGCTAAAAAAGACAGTACCTTTTTTGCGCTTTGTCTGTTATTAAGTTTTTGTCCCCTTTGCAGAGCAACAAGGGTAAATATCCTAAACAGAGTCATAATATACCTTATTTTACGCTTATGTATCCGTCGCCGTCACTAAATTTTGAGTGGAAACGTATTTCATATACAATTCTTCCAGCGTAATACCTTCTTCCTTGAGTTGTTTTATATCCCATTCGCCAATAAGCTTGCCCCGCCCAATAATACAGATTTTGTCGCAAATTTTTTCCACCACCTCAATAACGTGAGAGGAGAAAAATACTATATTGCCGCGGTTGGCGTGGTCACGCATACATTCCTTTATCTGAAAGGAACTAGTAGGGTCAAGTCCTGTCAGCGGCTCATCCAATACCCATATTTTTGGGTCATGCATAAGGGAAGCAATTACCACAATCTTTTGCTTCATTCCGTGCGAATACCCCTTAATTTCCTTATCAATAGCATCCGTCAAGTTAAACATAGTCACATATTTATCAAGACGCTCTTTGCGCTCTTTTTCCGACACTAAATATAAATCGGCAACATAATTTATATATTCCCTACCTGTGAGTTTTTCGTATACAGCATGGTTGTCGGAAACGTAGCCGATATTGCGTTTAGCTTCAACAGGCTGTTTAGCAACGTCAAAACCGCATACTGACATAATGCCTTCCGTAATTGTCTGTATCCCCACCAAAGATTTTATCGTTGTACTTTTGCCCGCACCATTGTGTCCTAAAAAACCGTACACCTCGCCGCCATTAACAGTAAGGGAAAAATCGTCCACCGCTTTAACGCTGCTGCCTTCGTAAATTTTTGTAAAATTCGATATTCTTATCAGTCCATCGTCTTCTGGATACATAGGTTTGACTGCTTTTTGTTTTGCCGCCAGTTTTTTTATATTAAACATTTTAAACCCCTTCATTTTTTTAATCAAGAGCAATTTATGATAATCGTCCGCTATACGGTAGGAAGCGAAATACACCGCCCACTGCACTAAAACAAGTATAATAAACACTACATACATTAGTACCCAAAACAGCGGATAAAGAGTGAAAGTTAGGTCCTTTTTGGTAAATTGCCAAATGTAATCATATTTAATTTTATATGACCAAGTAAACATATTGACTAACTTGTCACTGTTCATGAAAAAGTAGTTTACATTAGCGTCATAATTTACTAACCATGCGTTTAAAAAAGCAACTACTAAAAAATAACCCGTAAACACCAGCAGGCAACTTACTATAGACTTCATATTGGGTCGAGGGAAAACGCCCAAAGCCACTGCCGAAATAGGTATCACAACCAAAGCCATATGCTCAAACCAGAAATGAAAAGTTGATTCCATTGTAAAAGCCGCCGAGTTATCAGGCATGAGCAGCGCCACAATTGCGCCTAATACGTTTACGAAATAATTAAAATAAAAAACGCTCTTTATCTTAAAAATAAAACTGAAGAGCATTAAAATAACAGCGGTATGGCACAAGTGCAACGGCAAATCGCCTACACCAAAAGGTATCGCATAGTAGGAAAAAAACTGTATAAAGGTAATAATAGCTCCAATAGTTAACAGAGCGTATTTATCCTTATAACTTCTTTTGCGGTACAATAAGTAAATACTCACTATAAGCACTACAACCAAAACAAGCAACATTTTGTGAGTATA
>CALLXO010000273.1 GCA_937875645.1 uncultured Clostridia bacterium | reverse complement strand
GGAAGACAACTCTGCGGGTGTATCTTGTAAAGCCTTTAATATAGAATTGCAAATTGTCATAAAGAATGGACGTATAATATCACGAATTTCGCTTTGTTTTAAAAGAATCTGACGAGGAAGACCGCTTAAAACATCACGACCGTTGGCGTAGGTTTTCTTCTCGTCTTCGAAAGTATCTCTTAAAGAGCAAATTTCCTCTTTTATACGTTTTGCCGTTTGCTTGCCAATGAGCAGACCGTAATTATATTGAACATAATTCATAATAGCATTGTCAAAATAATTGCCTGCAATACGTACCGATTCACTTACCACTACGTCACCAAGGGATAGTACACCTATATCTGTGGTACCACCGCCTATGTCAATTATCATGTTACCGTTAGAGCCGTAAATATCTAATCCGGCGCCAATTCCGCCTGCCTTAATCTCTTCCTCTATGAAAACGTCAGGCACGCCAAGTTTATGAGGCAAGTCAATCATAGCGTCTCGCTCTATCTGTGTAACTTCACTTGGCATACAGATAAGACAAGTTGCTGTACTTAAGTTAATATCGTTGTTTTCCGCCTTTTTTAAGGCAATTTCGATCATTGTCATTGCGGCGGGCATATCTGAAACAACACCTTGAGAGAGGGGACTTACCACCTTAATACCGCGGTGCTGTTTGCCTACCATTTTGGCTGCATTGTATCCTACTGCTAAAACCTCACCCGTCTCATAATCGTAGGCTACTATAGATGGCTCGTTAAATATTATACCTTCGCCTTCGACATAAACAAGCAGATTTGCCGTGCCTAAATCTATTCCGATTTTAGCATGTTTCTTTTTAAAGCTTTTCATAACATTATGTATTCTAGGATTTGTATTGAATCTTGACATAATCATTTCTCCTTATAATTGCAAAGGATTAACAAGATAATCCCCACGGTTTTTAAGTAAATATTTTGCCCCTTCGGCAACACAGGTGAGCACGTTTCTGCAAACTTTTACTGGTATGTTAAGCTTAAGACTAATAAACTCATCAGCGCCTTTTACCAAAGCACCGCCGCCTGCGAGCAATATACCGTTAGCATATATGTCCGCTGATAATTCCGGCGATGTCTCCTTAAATACAGAAGAAATCAATTTTACTATTTCTTCGTAAACGGGGACTATTATATCTTTGACATCTTGACTTGTTATGTCTACGTATTTTGGTACACCTAAAACAATATCTCTGCCGGCATAACGATTAGTCATAGGCGTCGCACTTTCGCGCATGTCGGCTAATTCAATCTTAGCTAACTCGCTGGTAATCTCGCCGATTTCGACTTTGTACTTTTTCTTTATGAATTTACCTATCTCGCTGTTGATGTAGTCGCCAGCTTTTCTGATGGTACGAGATAGAACTATGTCACCAAAAGAGAGCACGCCTACGTCAGTAGTACCGCCTCCAATATCGACAATCATCGTACCTTTGCTCTCAAAAATATCTAACCCTGCGCCCATTGCGCCAGCTTTAATTTCTTCCTCGACAAAGACGTCTTTAATATTCATTGACTTAATGAGTTCAATTATCGTATCTCGTTCAATCTTAGTGACTTCGGATGGGCAACAAACAACTGCTACAGTATTTGATAGCTGTCTTTCTGTCAACGCTTCGACTTTACCGAAAACATATTTTAAAAGTTCCCTTGCGGCATGCATATCGCCTATAACGCCATTACGAAGCGGCCTTATCAAGATAATTTTTTCGTGGGTTTTACCTAACATATGATGTGCTTCGACACCTGCTGCTACCACTCTTCCGCTGTCACGGTCAAACGCTATTATGGCAGGGTCATTATAAATAATACCTTTCTTTTCCATGTACACGATCATATTGGTAGTGCCTAGGTCGATACCTAATCTAAATTTTTCTGAAGCCATGATTTTTCCTCCCTTATCTATAATCGCCGAAATAACGACGCTTGGAAATCTTCAGTAATTGTTTTGTGCCTTCGATAACCGAATTGATAGGGTCCTTAGCTAAAACCACTCTTACTGTTGCTATATCTTCAAAATATTCTTTAACACCTTTTATGAGGGCACCTCCTCCTGTAACCAATACACCTGTGTCCACAAGGTCACCAGAAAGCTCTGGTGGCGTACTTTCTAAGGTGGAGATAAGAGCAGATCTAATTGGCTCAAAACATTCGAGCATAATTTCTCTAATCTCTTCTGCATTGATAACTACCATACGGGGTAAGCCTGATACCAAGTCACGTCCTCTTGTCTCAAAGAAGCACACATTGCCCTCCTCATTAATGGGAATGTCACCTGTAAGCGATGCAAGATGTATTTTTAGTTGTTCCGCCGTCTGGGGTCCTATTTCGAGATTGTATTTCTCCTTGACATAATGAGTGATTTGACTGTCGAAATAATCTCCTGCTGTCTTGATGGACCTTGACAACACCACGTCACCAAGTGAGATAACTCCGAAATCCGTAGTTCCGCCTCCTATGTCGATTACCAGATGACCCATCGGTTTGTAGATATTAATGTCGCCTCCTATTGAAGAAGCCTTGATCTCTTCCTCTATACGAGTATCCTGCACACCCAACTCATTGCCCAGCGTTTCCAAAGCAGTTTTTTCCGTTTCGGTAATCTCCGTCGTCATGCATAGCATGAGCCTGCTGATATTACCGAAGCCCGACACAAGCAACTTTTTGACTGTATAGACAATAATTTGACGAACCAAGTCAATATCAGAAATTACTCCTCCATGAATGGGTTTTTTCACTTCTACTTTGTCGTGAGTTTTGTCTAACAGCGCTGCGGCATCATTACCAACGGAAACTACATTTCCTGTTGCTTTGTCGATAGCTATGAGCGAAGGTTCGTTATAAACCATTCCTCTGCCTTCTACATAGATGCGAAGATTAGATGTCCCTAGATCAATACCAACATTAATCTTACCTTCTTTGCTATTGCTCTTTTTAGCCATTTTAGCCTCCTTTAATTAAATATATCTTCGTTTATATAATATAACGGTAAACGATTCGAGCTTGTCCACTCAGTATTTAGAAAAAATACCCTTTCACTATTCTGTTAATATTAATTACCCAAGCTTATCAGTCTAAAAAGCAACAATAAAGCTAGCTGAGTCAGGTCTAATTGCAATATGCTATATTTGCGTATCATTATATCTCTTTTTTTGATAAAAAGCAAACATTTTTTAAAAATTATGAAAAAAAATGTTGAAATTGTGTAAATATTGTCATGTTTTAATAAAAAATAGCATAAAACAAGCGGAAAAAGCGTTTTAAAGGTTTCTCGAGCCAATAAGGTACAATATATGCGTCTTAATTTTACATATTTTATTAGTTTTTCTAAGAAATATAATTGGCTTGAACAAAAAAAATTTACGTAATTTGCTTACGGAAACTACGTAATTTTCCTTTTGCTGGAAGTCACTAATTTATATGGCCTGTGCGTCTCGTATTCTCATGGAATCAATTCCACGCCTTGAAATGCATCACATATTATAAACTGCCAAATCAATATTATAACTTGTGGAAGCCTTAAAAAAAATGACAAGACCTCAACCTAACGGTAATTTCCAAACGAAATACGAAATTTCCTTAAACAAATACGAAATTTCCTTTCCGAGGCACCTCGGAAGGGAAAACAAAATCAGTTATACTTACCTATTCACAACATTTGATAAAGAGCCTTTACTTTTTTAAATCTGTTTATCATTCTGCATTTATATTCTAATCAGCTGAGGATAAAGAATGCCTGACCCTTATAGTGTTGACTTCGAAATAACAATATAGACATTACTTTTACAATGCAAAAACTCTTTCTAATTCCAAGGCTTTTTTCCATCTAGCCAACCTTTTTCTTTCCAATATTTGTGGTCTGTTGTTTCGGGATAACCTTCTTTTGAGAGTTTTTTATGTATCATTTTTTGCCCCATACGCAAAATATAAAAACGCATTTTTATACCTAAGCGGGGTTTTGTAGGTTTTTTGATGACAAGCTTTGCTGCAAGCTTGTCACAACTTCTTGTTATTTTATCTTTGGTCTTTTGCGAAACGTCTTTCCACTCCCCCATAAACAGTGCTTTCTTAATAACAAAAGTTTGCGCAACGCCCCAATAGTTTAAACTGTCGCCTATATTCTTAATGACATTTTTCATCCCCATACCGGCGGCATTGGTAATTATTACAGCGCGTTTGGAAAACATTTTTTCATCGGGTGAATGCGCCATCCACTTTGAACCATAATGGTCAAGCAGTGCTTTTATCTGCGCCGTAGCATGATACACATATACAGGCGAAGTAAAGACCAATAAATCCGCATTAATCATACTCTCCCAAATGGGTATAGTGTATTCCCTGTGCGGACATACGGATATGTCCTTATAAAAACAAGCCTTGCAGCCCGTGCAAAAAACAGGACAGGCAGAGGGCAGATTATATTCGGTGAGTTCTATTCCCCCAACCTTTTCTCGCAGGGATTTTAGGAATATCTCTTTCATATGATAATTGCAACCCCTATACTCTACACCGTTGATAACTACTACTCTCATTTATCCTACTTCAAATCTCAAGTTGATTACAGAAAAAATTATCGCATTCCTTTTTCAAAGCAAAATCGCATTGTTTCCCCGTGCTTAAAAGTGTCCCTTCGTGCTTGAAAACAACAGCCGATGCAAATGAATCGTATGCTGCATCATCTGTTTTGCAAAAAGCTCTATACAATTCTAAAGCATTTCTTATTCTTCACAATATAAATAAATATGCGTGATATAAAAACAAATTGGCTTATTGCTTTTCTCTAAAATATTCTACTGTCCATCCTTGTATTGGATATCCATACTTCATCCCTAATCCAAAACTAACTTATATATTGAAGCATCTGTATCTTTTTTTGCTAAGTCTTTTGCTTAGCTTCGCCATTCTCTAAACTGCTTTCATAAATCTGTTTCGACATCATAGTAATATCCGCGGTAACGGAAAGGGTTTACGTTTGCTATATGCGTTGCATCGGTGTCGGAAATTGTTAGTCCTTCACCATCGATAATTTTAACAACCTTCCCCCAAGCATTGTATGTGTATTTTACCACACAATCACCATTGCTGTCTATTAATTTTATTACATCCTTG
>CALLXO010000272.1 GCA_937875645.1 uncultured Clostridia bacterium | reverse complement strand
GCCCGCCTCTTTTTAAATGGAACAAATCTTTTGCAACAATAAAATGATGAAGTCTATCCACAGTTTCTTCCACTTCCTTCGCTGTATCCTCCACCGAAAACCCCTCTTCCCGCATCTTAATTGCTTTATCCAACAAATATTTTTGCCCCTGCGTCGCCGCCTTAGAGTCAATAGCATAAATTTTGCGATGCGAATACTTCGACATAACTTCCCGCGCGGCGATCTGTGCATTTTCTGCCGTAGTAGAAAGACCCGACGACAAAGACAAATGAATAATATCACCTTCGTTTTCCTTTAAAAGCTTTTCAAAATACTCTGCCGTTTCAAAAGCGTTTGCTTGCGAAGTTTTTGGCATTTGCCCTTTGCGCAATCCGTCATAAAAACTGTGATATTCCTCCAAACTATCAAAATTGTCAAAATAGGGCACTTCGTCGATATAATAAGACATTGGCAAATAGAACACGTTTTTTTGCTTTAAAAAACTTTTATATGCATCACAGCAGGAATCAGATGAAAGAATAAAACTCATTTTAATAACCCCTTTTAATTGCAAGCAGTATCATCTTGCTACTATAGACAAAATTATAATATATAATGCAAAAAAAAACAATGTTTTTTATACAATAAATTAAAAAACATTATAAAAGTACATTAATTAACAAATACCCAAATAAAACACCGTTAAACACATCGAAAACACATTTTTAGCTACCTAAAAACTATTTTTTACCACTATTGAAAAAACAAATAAACTTCAAAAAAGCTTTTTTGTCTCTTATTTTGTGCAAAACAAATTATTAGTCTACCTCTGTTGACATCCTTTTACTTTTATTTTATAATGAACTGAAGTTTTACATTAAAGGTCGGCTAAAGTTAATTAAAAATTAACTTTATTTAAATTTCACATTGGGAGTATTACCGGTGGACTTATTTGAAAAATGTAATAAAGATTTAGCGAAGGAAATTATCGCAAAAAATCTGTATCCTTACTTTCATACCCTTGAGTCTCGTCAAGGCGCCGAAGTAGTTATGGAAGGCAAGCGCAAAATAATGTTGGGCAGCAACAATTATTTAGGTTTGACAACTCATCAAAAAGTAATACAGGCGGGGGTAGACGCATTAAACAAATCCGGCTCGGGTTGCAGCGGCAGCCGTTTTTTAAACGGCACACTTGACTTGCACTTAGAGTTAGAAAAAGAGTTGGCAGACTTTTTAGAGAAGGAATCCGCCCTGACTTTTGGCACAGGTTTTCAATCCAACTTAGGGATAATAAGCGCAATAGCAGGCAGAGGCGACTTTATCCTCAACGACCGCGAAAATCATGCCAGCATCTATGACGCATGCAAACTTAGTTATGCTACAACTTTGCGGTACAAGCACAGCGACATGGAGGACTTAGAAGCACAACTGCTAAAAATTCCCCTTAACGCAAGTATACTGATTGTCACCGACGGCGTGTTTAGTATGAGCGGCGACATATGCAAGCTACCTGATATTGTTTACCTTGCGGCAAAGTACGGCGCAAGAGTTATGGTGGACGATGCGCATGGAATGGGCATTTTGGGCAAAGACGGACGAGGCACAGCCGACCATTTTGGTTTGACAAACAGAGTAGACATCATAATGGGTACTTTTTCTAAATCCTTAGCAAGCTTAGGCGGTTATATGGTAGCCGACAAAAAGGTTGTGGATTATATACGTCACACAAGCCGCCCCTTTATTTTTAGCGCAAGCATGACACCTGCCAACTGCAACTGCGCTTTAGCGGCGCTAAAAGTACTTAAGGAAAATCCCACGTTAGTCACCCATCTAAACGAATTAAGCGCATATTTACGTGACGGTCTTTTGGCGCGCGGTATCAAAATAAAACATAGCTCTACCCCCATTGTACCCATTTACACTTACGATTTTTATGATACGCTTTGGTACGGCAAAAAACTGTATGAGGAAGGCGTATATGTCAACCCTGTGCTTCCTCCTGCAACTCCCCCTGACGAATGTTTGCTCCGTCTTAGTTTAATGGCTACCCACACGAAGGAATTGTTGGACGAAGCTATGGACACCATTGACAAGGTACTTAAAGAAGGACCAAAGTATGAATAAAACTGTCGTCATAACGGGAGCCAGCAGCGGAATAGGTCTTGTCACCGCAGAGCTTTTTGCAAAAAATGGTTACAGGGTATATGACTTTAGCCGCAGCGGAAAAGACACTCCCAATGCAACTCACATTTTTTGTGACGTAGATATAGCCTTCAACAAAATAGAAGGCGACATCGACACTTTAGTTTTAAACGCCGGTTACGGCATAAGCGGCGCAGTCGAGTTTACCGACAATGCAGAAGCAAAACGCCAATTTGACGTCAATTTTTTTGGTGCGCTCAATTGCGCACAAGCAGTATTACCCCGCATGCGCTTAAAAAATTTTGGCAATATTATTTTTGTAAGCAGTGTGGCGGCTGTTTTCAGCATACCCTTTCAAGGGTTTTACTCCGCAAGCAAAGCGGCAATCAACAGCTTAGCGAGTGCTCTTAAACAAGAGGTAAAGCCTTTTAACATAAAAGTAAGCGTAGTTATGCCCGGCGACACCAAAACAGCCTTTACCGCCCATCGTGACAAAAGCCAAAAAGGCGCAGACGTTTACAAAAGTTTGGTTCACTCGGTAACTGCAATGGAAAAAGACGAACAA
>CALLXO010000271.1 GCA_937875645.1 uncultured Clostridia bacterium | reverse complement strand
GATATTCGGGATATTGAAAAACCATTCCGATTTTGCCTCTTAGTTTTTTAAGCATTTCTCGGCGAAGTTTTTTCTTTTTTAACGTCAAATCCAAACCGTCAACGGACAAATAACCCTCCTGGGTAATTATTAAGGCGTTTAAATGCTGCACAAAAGTAGTTTTGCCGCTGCCTGTGTGTCCGCATAAGCCTACGAACTGACCTTCTTCAATTTGCAAAGATACATTTTTTAACGCCTGCGTTTGGTAAGGAGATTTGGGATTGTAGGTATAGCTTAAATCTTTGACAATAATTGACATAGCCTATCCCCCAAAAGTTTTATATCTGTTGTAAAAGACTCGACATCAAACCCTCTTTCGGACAATTGAGTGCTTAAAGATACGCTACGAGGTACGTCTAACCCCATTTTGTGCAACGTCCGCCCTTGTGAAAACACTTCTTTGGGCGTTCCCTCAAAAGCTATCTTTCCTTCGTTTAATACCACTACTCTGTCCGCTTTGACCGCTTCGTCCATAAAATGCGTGATGTTAATTACCGTTATCCCCTCTTTGTTTAATTTAAAGACCGTTTCCATAACATCATGACGGCCTGTCGGGTCAAGCATACTCGTTGCTTCGTCCAAAACTAAAACTCGTGGTTGAATGGCTAAAGCACCGGCAATTGCTATGCGCTGTTTTTGTCCGCCGCTTAGCCTTGTGGGTGTTTTTTCGGCATATTCCGACATATTGACGCTTTTAAGGGCGTTGTCGACACGTTGACGTAATTCGCTTGTTTCTATCCCTAAATTTTCCGGTCCAAAAGCCACGTCATCCTCTACGATAGAAGCTACCATTTGATTGTCGGGATTTTGAAAAACCATACCTACTTTTGAACGGATTTGATATAGTTGCTCGTCAATTAGCGGGTCAAGTCCGTATACCCGGACAGTACCCTTTTGCGGCTTTATTAGACCGTTAAAAAGCTTGGCTAAAGTGCTTTTGCCGCTGCCGTTGTGTCCGACAAGTGTCAAAAACTCCCCTTCGTATACGTCTAAATCTACATTGTTTATGCCTCTGTCCGTTATAATTTCCGTACCGTTTTCGGCATAATCCTTATAGTTGTAGGTAGCGTTTTTAATTTCTATAATTTTTTGCATTTGTTTCTTGATTATTTCCGTTTTTTGTCTCAATTAGTTGTTTTTGAGCAAAATCAAAGTAGCAATAAAGTGTTACATATCACTCTTTTAACTGAATTATATAATAACATACTGCGTTTTAAATAGTCAAGGTAACACGAAGAATATAAAGGTATTAATTTTGTTTTAAAACCTTTCTCTAAAGACTAATTCATTTGACATTATTCAGCATTATGTTATAATTTATAAGGTTAAATTTTAATGAGTTTTTAAATCAAAAACTTATTTTTTGGAAAATTTTTTACTTAAATGGAGGATATTTATATGGCAAAAATGACAATCGACGGCAATACCGCTGCAAGTCACGTAGCGTACGCCTTTTCCGATGTCGCTGCTATCTACCCCATCACGCCCAGTTCGCCTATGGCGGAAGTGGCTGATGAGTGGACAGTAGAAGGAAGAAAAAATCTTTTTGGACAAAAAGTAAAAATTGCTGAGATGCAGTCTGAAGCGGGAGCAGCAGGAGCAGTACACGGCAGTTTGATTGCAGGTGCACTTACCACTACTTTTACAGCAAGCCAAGGGCTATTGCTGATGATACCTAATATGTATAAAATAGCAGGCGAAAATTGGCCTTGCGTATTTCACGTTTCGGCGCGCTCTCTTGCGGCGCATGCTTTATCTATTTTTGGCGACCATGCTGACGTTATGGCTTGCCGTCAAACGGGCTTTGCATTACTGTGTAGCAATAACGTTCAGGAAGCTATGGATTTAGCTTTAGTAGCACATTTAGCAACGCTGGAAGCAAGAGTACCCTTTGTGCATTTCTTTGACGGTTTCCGTACCAGTCACGAAATAAGCAAAATTGAAACTATCGACTATGCCGATATGGACAAGCTGCTTGACCGCAAATACGTGGACGAATTTAGAGCAAGAGCTCTTAATCCTGAGCATCCTCAACAATACGGCACCAGCCAAAACCCCGATATTTATTTCCAAATAGAGAAGCGTCAAATAAATATTACTTAGCCACCCCCGCTATTGTCGAAAAATATATGAAGAAAGTGGGACAAATAACTGGCAGAAATTATAATTTAGTAGACTATGTCGGTGCTTCTGACGCAACAGACGTAATTGTTATTATGGGCAGCGGCGCAGACGCAGCGGAAGAAACTGTAAATTATTTAAATAAAAAAGGTCAAAAGGTGGGCTTGCTTAAAGTAAGACTTTACCGCCCCTTCCCCTCTGACAGCTTTATGAAAGCTTTGCCAAAGAGCGTAAAAAATATCGCCGTATTAGACAGGACGAAGGAATCGGGAAGTATCGGCGAACCGCTTTATATGGACGTTGTTGCCGCACTTAAGGAACAAGGTGTTGCCGATAGGTATAAGGTTGTTGGCGGTAGATACGGACTGGGCAGTAAGGAATTTAATCCTTCCATGGTTTATGCTGTTTACAAAAACTTACAATCAAATAAATCTAAAAACCACTTTACAGTAGGTATTACCGATGACGTTACTTTTACCTCTCTTCCTGTAGAGGAAAAAATTGACGTAGCCACCGAGGGTACAACTCGCTGTAAGTTTTACGGCTTGGGCAGTGATGGCACTGTAGGCGCAAACAAAAACAGCATAAAAATTATCGGAGACCATACCGACCTTTATGCTCAGGGTTATTTTTCCTATGACAGCAAAAAGAGCGGCGGAATAACAATCAGCCATTTGCGTTTTGGTAAAAACCCCATTAAGTCAAGCTATCTTATCGACAATGCGGAATTTATTGCATGCCATAATCAAAGTTACATCCTCCGTTATGATATGCTTGCGGACATTAAAACTGGCGGAACATTTTTGTTAAACTGTAACTGGTCGTTAGACGAATTGGACGAAAAATTACCTGCAAAAGTTAAAAACGATATAGCTAACAAACGGCTTAAATTTTATATTATAAACGGTTTGGATATTGCCATAAAGTCAGGCAGTGCAAAATCGACAAATATGGTTATGCAGGCGGCATTCTTTAAACTTGCCAACATAATCCCCTATGAGCAAGCAGAAGGATATATGAAACAAGCTGTCGTGGAGACTTACGGCAAAAAAGGTCAAAAGGTTATTGACTCAAACTTTGCAGCCATTGACAACGCTATTTCCGGTTTGGTTATGGTTAATGTACCCAATGAGTGGGCAACAACCACAAAAGGCGCCAATATGGTAAACGGCTGTGATGACAAATATTATCGTGATTTTATAAAGCCTATATTAGAGCAAAAAGGCGACGAATTACCTGTTTCGGTGTTTAGTCCTTCGGGCAACGTACCTACAGCAACAACTCGCTTTGAAAAACGCGGCATTGCTGTTAATTTACCTGTTTGGAAGCCAGAAAATTGCATACAGTGCAACCGTTGCAGCATGGCTTGTCCGCATGCGACAATACGTCCTGTTTTGATTGACGAAACCACCGCTACTCCCGAAAGCTTTGTTACCCTGCCTGCTATGGGCATAAAAGGAGCAAAATACCGCATTCAAGTGTCACCTTTGGACTGCACAGGTTGCGGAAGTTGCGCTAATGTTTGCATAGCTAAGGAAAAGGCTATTGTTATGAGACCTGCCGAAGAGGTAAATGAGGTGGAAAATTTTGCTTTTAGTACCAAGGTAGAGCAAAAGGAAAGCGGTCTAAAAGCCGACACCGTAAAAGGCAGTCAGTTTAAGCAACCTATGTTTGAATACAGCGGAGCATGCGCAGGCTGCGGAGAAACACCGTATATCAAGCTGGTTACACAGCTTTTTGGCGACAGAATGGTTGTTGCAAACGCAACAGGCTGCACCTCTATTTATGGCGGCAGTGCACCTACTTGCCCCTACACAGTAAATAAAGACGGTCATGGCCCGGCATGGGCAAACAGTCTGTTTGAGGATAATGCCGAGTTTGGATTTGGAATGAATTTAGCTTTTGACCAACGCAGAAGTCGTATGACGGAATTGGTCAAAGCCTTTAAAGAAAAAACAAAGTGCGAAGACGCCAAAAAAGCATGCGAAAATTGGTTAGCTAATAAAGACGATGGCGAAGCAAGCAAGCAAGCTTCCGCTCAACTTATCAAAGTGATTGAAGAATGCAAAAACGGCGGATGCGAAATAGACGAGACAGCAAAAACAATCTACAAGGACAGAGACGTTTTAACCAAAAAATCTATTTGGATTTTCGGCGGAGACGGCTGGGCATACGACATTGGTTACGGCGGATTGGACCACGTTTTAGCACAAAACGAAGACGTAAATGTTTTAGTACTGGATACGGAATTATATTCCAACACAGGCGGACAGGCAAGCAAAGCCACACCTACCGGTTCTATAGCTAAGTTTGCCGCCAGCGGAAAACGCACAAAGAAGAAGGACTTAGGCATGATGGCTATGAGTTACGGTTATGTCTATGTTGCGCAAGTAGGTATGGGTGCAGACTACAATCAAGTAGTAAAAGCCATTGCCGAAGCGGAAGCATACAAGGGACCTTCTTTAATTATCGCTTACGCTCCCTGCATCAATCACGGTATCGATATGACCAATCCTCAAAAACTTATTAAGGAAGCAGTGGATTGCGGATACTGGCAGCTTTACCGCTATAACCCCGACTTGTTGGAACAGGGCAAAAACCCCTTTATTATGGATAGCAAAGCTCCTACAGGCAGCTATCAGGACTTTTTGCGCACAGAAGTACGTTATTCCAGTCTGTTAAAGACGAAACCTGACCTTGCAAACGAATTGTTTACAAGGGCGGAAAAAGAAGCGAACGAACGTGTTAAGAAGTATGAGTCTCTTTCAAAAAAAGAACCTAAACAATAACAAGCAGCTTAATAACAATTTGGTTTAATACAACAACGGCATAGCGTATCGCTATGCCGTTGTTATATATGCTCATCAGTTTTAATACTTTACAGTTTTTTCAAATAGGTTTTTTATCAGTTTATATTAGATAAAATTAATCAATTTTGAAAAAACCGTTTAGTCCGTTGTAATTATATTTATGCAAAAGCAAAGCTACTTCCTTCGGCGTCATTTTTAAACCTTCCGCTATCCATTTTTGAATAACCGCAATACTGCCGTTTAAACAAAAGCAGTAAAGATAATCGGCTTTTAGCCCCACGTCGTTTTTCATACCCGCTAAACGCCACTCATTTAAGCTTCTTTCGTATGCCAAATCAAATATCCTTTTTAGAAACTCTTTGTCGCCGTATTCAGAAAAAA
>CALLXO010000270.1 GCA_937875645.1 uncultured Clostridia bacterium | reverse complement strand
AATCCGTAGTTAGCAGGATAACGGGTGGAGGTATAAAGCACCCTATCTAAAATGATATATTCTGTTTCCTTATCCAACTCATATTTCATTTTGCTGCCCTTACTTATTTCGATAAGCGCAACAAAATCGTCGGGTTTAATACGTTCTTTGTTTATTTTATCCAATGATGTCATAAAAGACTCCTTTTTTCTAATATATTGTATAATAACTATTTTGTCAATAAATTAAGTCGTAAGTGAGTCAAATTAGGGGGATATGTGACCACAGTTGCTAAGTTTGGCGGCAGTGTCTTGAGCGACGGGACATACTGGCAAAAGATACTTAAAATAATTAGCCAAGACGAAAACAGGCGCATTGCCGTTGTTTCGGCAATTGGCAGACGTTTTTTTGGTGATGCTAAAGTCACCGATTTGCTTATAAGCTTTTTTAATGCAGCGGAAGACAAAAAAAACACTATCTGGCAAGATGTTGCTTTGCGTTACAAAAATATTGCCTGTTTTTTTAATATTGACGCAGAAAGCCTTATTAACGAAACTTATGACAGTATGAGGGGCAAGGACTTTTCTTTTTGCGTAAGTAGAGGCGAATATTTAAGCGCAAAATTGTTTTCTTTAATAAGCGGAATGCAATATCTCGAAGCGGCACGCTTGATAAAATTTGACGTCAATAAAAATCTCTTGACTGATTTAACAGAACAATTGATTTTTGACGCCGTTAAACAGGGCACCTTTGTTATGGGCGGATTTTACGGCAGCGACACGGACGGAAACATAGTTCTTTTTGACAGAGGGGGCAGCGATATTACCGGCGCGCTGTTAGCATCCGCTGTCAACGCAGAAGTTTATGAAAATTGGACAGATGTCAACGGTTTTTTTGTGTGCGACCCAAGAGTAGTGCTTAATCCGCATAAAATAGATTGTTTAAGTTTCGAACAGCTTAAAATACTTTCCACCTTAGGCGCAGGCGTTTTGCACGCTCAAAGTGTGTATCCTGTGCAAAAAAAACAGATTACCGTTGATATAAAAAGTATTTTTAAGCCGCACTTATCCGGCACCTTGATTGTTCCTAATGCGCCCGCTGCGCAAAAAATATTAGGCATTACAGGCAGACAAGTAAAAAAGCTGTTTGTTACCCAGCATAAGACAAATGCGCATGCAGACAACGCTTTGTATTGTTGCCAAAATTGCGGATTTTGTACCCTTTTGCTTAAGGAAACAGAAAAGGAAAAATATTTTTGCGACGGCATATTGCAAAAAAGAGAAGCAGGACTAATTAGCATTGCACACAGCGGCGTAAAAGAAATAGCAGAAAAAACTTGTTTTGCGTTAAGTAAACAAGAAATCAAGCATCAACTGCTATGCAACGACGGCGGACTGTTACTTATTGAAATCAACGCTAATACAGTAAACAACGCAATCAAAACAATCTACTCCCACTTTTTTGAGTAAAACACCAACAGAAAAAATCAATTTATGTATTGAGTAAATGTTAATCTCAGCAGACAGCATAAAGGTCGGTTATAAGCCGACCTTTATATTTGGAGGTTTGTTTGATTTAAATAAAATATAAGATTTTACAGATACAATTTTTTATCACTATTTGGCATAATCGCTTGAACAACTGCCATTAACGGAGCATTATCAATTTCTTTAAAGTCCACTCTTATATTTCCGTCAACAACGTTCTCTCCTACCCAAATATAGAAGTAATAGGTCTCCCCTGCGTTTAAGATAAATTCCCCTGTCATATAATCTCTTTCGGCGCTGTAATCCCATGGCTCCGATGGAAAATAATCTATTGTTAATACATAATATTCGTAATACTGACTGGGAATTTTTAAAAGTCCCTTACAATCAGTTTGCGGCGTATAACAAAACCAAGTAAATTTTCCTGTTCCTGCTGTGAGGTTTACTGTATTGTCTCCATCGAAAAGCTCAATTGCCCAAATACCGTATTCGCCGTTTTGCATACGATCATCCTGCCAATAAGCATATAGCGTCACACTTGTCCCTTCAAGGTAAGCGTATGGAAATTTTACTTCCTGAGTACAGGCATCATCAAGATACCAACCCCAAAAATATTTCCCTTCCTTTGTAGGTATAAGCATTTCAGTGATTAAAACTGCATTTTGGCTCTCTATTATGCTGCCGCCGTTTGTTTCAAAATTATATGTCACCATAGTTATATCTGCTTGTTTAATTAAAACAGTATAGACAGGTGAATAATTGTATAATGCTACATAATACTCATTAGCTTTTCCTTCAGGTATAGTAATCGAAAGGTTATCAAAAACTTTTTTTACATCCATATCGGTTTCCATATCATATTTTGTATAACCTAATGTGTTATGTTCGGGAGCCTCAGCATCCAAACTAAATGTAGGTGCATTACCAGTAAAAACCAAACTCTTTAGATATGAACAACCTAAAAACGCATTGTCGCAAACTTCCGTTAAGGATTGGGGCAAATTGACTATTTCTAAGCCTCCTATTGCCACCCATTTACGCAGTGTTTTGTCGTAAACTTTTTCCGCGCAATAATTAAACCCTTTACTTTGTATTGTTGTCACCCCTTCGCTTAAAGTTACAGTTGTTAAGCCGTAACACATATTGAAGGCAAAAGACGCTATTGTTTCAGTGCCAATCGGTGTGGTGTAACTCGTACAAACTTTAGCGTTTGGATAAACTATTAAAGTGCTGCCGTTTTTGTCAAACAGAACTCCGTCGATTTGAGAAAATGTTTCATTCTCCGTGTCAACGGTAAATCCGACAAGGTTAGGACAAGAAAACGCTGCTAAACCTATATGTTTAACGGAAGCAGGTATGCGGAAAGATTCTATTGCAGTGTAGTTAAAAGTGTTACCGCCTATGTATTCAATGGTAGGTGTCCCTTCCGCCCAATTTACAGTGGTAAGCAAAGGGCATTGGAAAAATGCGCCTCTGACCGAACCGCCCTGCATTACAGAGCCAAAAAACGGAAGATTATCATCAAGTGTTTTTAGACTGTTTGGCAGAGTAACGCTGACAAGTGAGTTTGCATCCATAAACGCGCCTGCAGAAATAAACTCTACGCCTTCGGAAATAATCACGTTTTGTGTGCCGTTAAGATAATTAAAAGCATAGGGAGCAATAGTGGAAACTCCAGTAGGCGATGTATAAGTGTTTAAAGCAGAGTTTTGGGCGTATATCATAAGAGTGTCGCCGCCGTTTATACCTGTACCTACGGTAATTAATGCATTGTCTATGATTTTTATTTTTCCGTTAAGCGAAACCGTTCCCTTAAGCATTGTAATACCGTTTAAGTTGCCGCCGATGTAAAGATCCATATCGCTGGGAGTATTTACAAAA
>CALLXO010000269.1 GCA_937875645.1 uncultured Clostridia bacterium | reverse complement strand
ATCTAACCTGAACACTCGCCGAGCTATGACATCTAACCTGACCACTTGACTATCAAATACTGCCTTTATGGACTTGTTTCCGCGAAGCGATATTTTCATGTTTTTCGCTCAATGGGTTTCACACCCATATGTGCAAAAAGCCTTGATATAAGGGTTTTTCTCAAACTCAATCTTTTACCCTTGACATCAACACCACGCACTCAACGTGTCTGGTATAGGGGAACATGTCAAAGGGTTGAATGTGCGTTATTTGATAGAGGTTGTTTTGGCATAAAAGTTTTACATCTCTTGCAAGCGTTGCGCTGTCGCAGCTTATATATACTATTTGTTGCGGCATCGTTTGCCTAAACAATTCCACCGTTTTTGCAGCAAGTCCCTTTCGTGGTGGGTCAACTACAACGGCTATATTTTTGTTTTGGTTTTTCTTAAATATCTCCGGCAAGTTTTCCGCCACGTCACCGCAAATATTTGTCAAATTAACAAGTCCATTCTGCTCTTTTACATAGTCGGCGTCGGCAACGGCACTCTGCTCAATTTCTATCGCGTATGCCTTTATATTTTCACTGTATAATAGCGCCGACAAAATGCCCACTCCGCTATAACAGTCAACAATCACTTCTGTATCCGTTTGCGACAGGTGTTTTTTAACCTCCGCATATAAAAGCTCTGCTATCCCCCAATTAACTTGAAAAAAACTATCAGGACGCAAAACAAATTTAATCCCATTAATTTCTGCGTTAATGTACTGCAACCCATAAATCCATTTGCTCTTGCCGCCTAAAATCACATTAGTTTTTTTAGTATTTTTATTGATAAATAATCCAAAATTATCAAATTTTTTGCTTAGCAAATTAATAAAAACTTCTTTTGTTGGCAACTCCTCTCCGTTTATTACAACGGTGACTAATAGCTGTCCTTCAATATATCTTCCGATAATGTGCCGTACTAAACCCTTATGTTTAATCTCGTCATATACAGCTACGTCAGCGGCGTCAAGGTAACACAAAAAAGCCTCTGCCATGTCTTTTGCCCATTTTTCCTGCAAAGGGCAGTGAGCAACAGGCACAAGCTTATGGCTGTTGTTTGCATAAAAGCCGACTGCCACTTTACCGCCCACTATGCCTACAGGCAACTGAACTTTGTTTCGATAGCCTCTTAACAAAGGAGAAGCAACTACATTTGGTACATCTATTTCAAATCCGCCGATGTTTTTCATATTTTTAGCCAACAAACTGCGCTTGAAATCCAACTGTTTAGCATAACTCATATGTTGTAGCTGGCAACCGCCGCATTTTAAAAACCTATCGCAAATAGGCTCTTGCCTAAATGGACTTTTATTTATTATCTCTTTAACATCAGCAAAAACCGTATTGCGTTTAGCATATGAAACGCGCGCAACTGCCCTTTCGCCGTCAATTGCGTTGACGGCATAAATATTGTCGTTGCCTAATCTGCCTACGCCCTCGCCCTTGTCGCCAAGGCTCGTTACGTCAAATTTAATTAAATCACCTTGTTTCAAGTTATTCTCCAGATTTTTTCTTTTTTTCGACAAATTTGGCGTTGCTCTCGCCTAACAGTGCATTTAATTCGTACATCAGCCCATAAGTATCACGCACTAAATAGGGCGCTTTTTTCCTTGACTTATTGAAAACAATAATTACAGAAATATCCCCAACATAACTTTTTAATATATTGGCAATTTCGTCATATTTGTTTTCGTCCTCTAAGTTTATATAAAGCTTTTTATACGGGTTAACAACTTGAGTAAAGGGAATTTCATTTTGAAGGGCATTATCGGCATTATTTTCCCACAGCTTTATTTTTTCCACCAATAATTTTGGCTTTTCTTCCTTTAAAGAAAGCCTGCCCTCTACTACTACCACTTCGTCCTCTATTAGCTTTTCCTTATTTGCGGCATACGTTTTGGGGAAAACAGTAATTTCCAATCCCCCGTATAAATCCTCAACACGGGCAGTTGCCATAGTCTGGTTTTTTTTGGTGATTAGTGTTTTAACATTATTAAGCATACCAAAAAGCATAACTCTTTTGTTATCAAAGGAATCAATTATTTTATCTTTTTCGAAGTCTTCCAACGTCTCGTCAATAGTAATTAGACTTGTATTAAAAGTGTAGTCTTTAATTACATCTTTATATTCGGCAAGGGGATTGCCAGTGATATACATGCCTAAAACTTCTTTTTCGTAGAGTAATTTTACCTTAAGATTATATTCTTCGCTGTTGTCTATTTTGACGCTGTTATCCATGCCGCTTATGCCCATATCAAAAAGGCTTAATTGACCGCTTTCCCTCTGTTTTTTGAAGTTGCTTTCCCTATCCATCATGTTTTCGTAACACTTAAGCATGCCTAAACGTGTGTCGCCCAAACTGTCAAAAGCGCCTGCTTTTATTAAATTTTCGACAAGACGTTTGTTTAATACGCTACTGTCCACGCGTTTGATAAAGTCCTGCAAACCTTTAAACGCACCGTGATTGTTGCGCTCTGCAATAATACTTTCTATCCCCGAAACACCTATGCCCTTTATCCCCGCTAAAGCAAAACGAATTTGACCATTTTCTGTCTCAAACCCTACGCCGCTCTTGTTTATATCAGGCGGAAGCACAGTAATATCTTTTGCCAAACAAAAACCTATATGCTTTTTAATTTCATCAAGGTTGGTTATGCGATTATCCAACACCGCTGCAAAATATTCCACAGGGTAATAACGCTTAAGATACGCCGTTTGATATGTGACGTAAGCGTATGCGGCAGAGTGTGCTTTGTTGAAACAGTATTCCGCAAACTTTAGCATTTGGTCAAACAAAGCATTAGCAGTGTCTATAGGTACGCCTCTTTTTAATGCCCCCTCAATAGGATGCGCTTTGTCCGACATATCGCCATAAATAAAAATCTCCCGCTGAACTATCATCATTTGCATGTCTTTTTTGCCCATAGCGCGCCTTACAATATCCGCTTGTCCAAAAGAATACCCTGCAAGCTGTCTAAAAATTGCCATTATCTGCTCTTGATACACTATGCAACCGTAAGTGGTTTTTAAAATAGGTATGAGTAACGGATGCAAATACTTTACTTTTTCGGGGTAATGTTTGCCTTGAATATAATCGCCTATAAACTGCATAGGTCCGGGACGATACAACGCAATCCCTGCAATAATGTCTTCCATACTGTCGGGACACAATTCTTTCATCATCTTTTGCATTCCGCTACTTTCTAACTGAAACACAGCGTTTGTGTCGCCGGAAGCAATCAGCTTAAACACCTCGGGGTCGTCATATGTACATTGGCTAAAATCCACCCTTTCGCCTATGTTATGCTTTATTTTTTTTATAGTATTGTCAATATCCGTCAGCGTCCTAAGCCCCAAAAAGTCCATTTTTAACATTCCCAACTCTTCCACTTCGTTTTTATCAAACTGCGTGGTGATGTCCGCCCCGCTCCGCTGTAACGGAATATTGTCGGAAATATCTTCGCTGCAAATAACTACGCCTGCGGCATGCATACCTGTTTGGCGTGGCATACCCTCCACAGCCAAAGCTAAATCAAAAACTTTTTTTAACGAATAATCTTCATTGTATAAGGTTACAATCTCTGGCAAAGCTTCCTCCTTATGCTCTTCGTTTTGTCCTAAAATATTAGCAAGACTAATTTTTC
Source organism: uncultured Clostridia bacterium (assembly GCA_937875645.1). GTDB lineage: Bacteria > Bacillota > Clostridia > Christensenellales > CAG-314 > SFEB01. The sequence goes on along the minus strand of CALLXO010000269.1, from coordinate 4,061 downwards.
CGTTGGGCATAAGCTTGGTTATTTTGTTGACCTCGTCAAATGGAATACGCAAAGCCCTTGCCACATCCTTTACGGCGTTTTTTGCCGCCATAGTGCCAAAGGTGATTATTTGAGATACTCTTTCCTTACCATACTTTTCAATAACATAATCGATGACTTCGACACGGCGATCCATGCAAAAATCAATATCAAAGTCGGGCATACTTTTTCGTTCGGGATTTAAAAATCTTTCAAAATATAAATCGTACCGCAACGGTTCCACCTGCGTAATACCTATCGCATAAGCGATAATACTGCCTGCGCCGCTGCCGCGCCCCGGTCCAACAGGAATTCCGTTTTTGCGTGCATAATTTATAAAATCCCAAACAATAAGGTAATACTCCACAAAGCCCTTCATATTTACAATATTAAGCTCATAATCTGCTCTTGCTTGTATTTCGGGAGTAATCTTGCCATAACGGCGCAATAAACCTTGCTCTGTAAGCTGTTTCAAAAACTCAAAGGGCGGCATCCCGTTTTCGGGACGGTAGGTAGGCAACAGTTGTTTGCGGTCAATAGTTACGTTGCATTTATCGGCAATAACCAAAGTATTGCTCAATGCTCGGGGAAAAAGCTCAAAACGCTTTTCCATTTCGTCATAATCTTTTAAATAAAACTGATTGCCTTCAAAACGCATGCGATTGGCTTCGTCAACATAACGCCCCGTCTGAATACACAACAATATGTCGTGCATCTCGGCATCATTTTCCGTCAAATAGTGTACGTCGTTTGTCGCTACCAATTCAACGTTAAATTCCTCTGCAATACCAACTAGCTTTGGCACAACGTAAATTTCCTCCGCTATGCCGTGGTCCTGTAATTCAATATAATAATCGTCATTAAACAGCTCTTTATATTCTTTTACAATTTTGCGCGCCTGCTCATAGTCGCCTTCCCTCAAAAGGCGGGGCAACTGTCCTGCAATACAAGCGGATAAACAAATTAAACCTTCGCTATGCTCTTTTAGCGTTTTAAAATCAATACGCGGTTTATAATAAAAACCGTCCACAAAAGATATAGAATTTAACTTTACTAAATTTTTATAGCCAACATTATTTTTTGCTAACAGTACTAAATGGTTAAAATCACGCTTAAATTCGCCCGACTTGACAGTCATATCCTCTGTCAAATAAAATTCGCACCCAATAATGGGTTTAACGCCTGCAGCTAAAGCGTGTTTGTAAAACTGATAAGCACCGTACATATTACCGTGGTCGGTAATAGCGCAAGCAGGCATATTTTTGTTTAAACAAGCATCAAACAAAACGCTTTTTGGCTTAATCTTCTTTTTCTTGTCTCCCCCCGTCATCTTATTGATGCGTGTTGCTCCGTCTAAAAGACTGTATTCTGTATGCAAATGTAAATGCACAAATGGCTTATCTGACATTTCTTCCTCTGTATTCTTATTCTTTAATTTTGCAAGCAATTTCCGTTAGCTTGCGCATTCGGTGGTTAAATCCGCTTTTAGAAAGTCCGCTTATATTAGCCAACTCCGCCATACTTAAGGAGGGATTGTCCAACCGCAACTTTGCAGTAGTATACAATTCCTCAGGCAATTTATCCAGACCTATTTTGTTTCTTATTTTTTCGATTATTTGTATCTGTTTTTCGGAGGCGTTGAGGGATTTGTCAATATTTGCGGTAATGCAATTTGACTGTCTGTTGGCATTGTTGCGCAAGCTTTTTTCTATCAGCAAATTTTGCAAATACAATACCGCTTTGTCGGCATTAACAAAAGCAAGCGTATCACTCACCGTTGCGCTGTCCTTAACATAAACAATATAACGGTTATTACGCAAAGAATTTTTATAACTCAACCCTTCTTTTGAAAGCAACTCAGTCACATCTAAAGCAAAACGCTCGTTGGATAAATCAAATTCTAAATGATAGCTGACATTACTTTTTGTATCTTCTTCTATATGTTTTAATTTTGGCATCGTCACAATGCCGCAACCTAAAAACAAACCTTTAATAAAACTTTTTCTGCAACAATCGTCTGTAAGTAAATATTTGTCAACACCTTGATAAATCTTTGTCAAACCCTCTTCAATAATAATAATGCGTGTTTCTCTAATAATTGTATCGTCAAAAATCTTAATGCTGTAAATGTTTCTTTTTTTTAAAGGATTTTTTTCTGTTTCAATGCTACCTGTATAGCCATACAACTCAGAAACTATTTTTTTGACAAATAAAATCAGTGCACGGTTTTCCGATGATAACATCAGACCTATGCCGCTACTGCTTATTAAAATACTGCCCAAAGCTTTAAAAACTGCAGACAAAAAAGCTACTTTGCAGCAAGGCTGCATTTCCTCTAAGCCGGATAAAATTTCCTTTTTGACTTCTTGAGTAAGAGACATTTTTACTTTCCCTATGGGTTATAATTATTTTTGCTTGTCGAAGGTAACAAGTTTTTGCCAATTTACAATATTTTCCTTATTAAGGTTTATTCTTTCCACTACGGAAAAGGGAATCTCCACTTCCCCCACCCTTTTAGGATTGTGAGCGTCACTGTTAATAATAAACTTTACTCCTAATCGTTCTAACTCCAAAATATCTTCATCCTTCATGCTGACATGCTTGCCGTTAAGTTCTATTAAAACGCCGTAATCTGCCGCCGCCTTTCCTACCTCTATGACGTCTACATTCATCGCAAAATTTAAGTGCGAAATAATATCAATGTTTTGCGTTTTTATTGCTCTTATATATGCTTTTGTGTTTCGCTTAATGGTGGCGTTGTCCTGCATGCCCAAAATTGCAGGAAAATTAAAACGCAACCCGTCAATTAAATTTTTGCCCCACACAAATTTATGAAAACCCGCAATTGTATAATCAAGAATGCTTCTGTCAAAACCTTGTAAATCTATCAGTCCGTCACTGCAATAAATATTTGACTCTATTCCCATATATACTTTAATTTCGTTTTGGGAGTTAAGCTTGTCCACTTCCTCTCTCATTTTAAAAAGCTTGCGCTTGTTTGTGCCAAAATAGATGTGTCTAAATCCATGGTCAGAAAAACCTATCTGTTTAAGCCCAAGTTTTTTGGCTGCAGCATAAATTTCCTCCGTACTTCCGGTAGCGTGGCCAAATCCGCTATACTCCGTATGAATATGAAAGTCTCCCCAAATCATCGGCATCTCCTAAATATTTTACTTCTGTTATTAATTTTACGCCATATACTTCGTAAACCTTACTGCCTACTATGTTTATAAGCGTTAAAAAATCCTCTGTCGTTGCTTTGCCTGTATTAACAAAAAAACCTGCATGCTTTTCGCTTACCTTTGCTCCGCCTACCGAAAACCCCTTAAAACCTAATTTGTCTATCAAGTATGCAGGACTTATACCTTCGTGACGTTTAAATACGCTGCCAAAACTGGGAAGGTCAAGAGGTTGAAGGTTACGCTTTAAGCTTTTTAATTTAGCCATTACTTCCTCTACCTTTTTTTTGTCTGACTGAGTTAATTTAAAATACGCCTTAATAATTACCATGCCGTTGTTTTGAAAAATACTGGTACGGTAGTCAAACATTAGCTGATTTGCGTAAAAAACGTGTTCGCCCTTTTCGTCTACTGCCACTACTTTTTGTACCCTGTCTGCTACACAATGACCAAAACAACCCGCATTCATCGCTACAGCGCCCCCTACCGTTGCGGGAATTGTGGAAAAAAATTCCGCTCCGCTTAGTCCGTACTGCATAGCAAAGTGAGAAAGCATTGCTGTCGTTGCGCCCGCTTCGGCTACAATCAAGTCTTTTTCAAAATAAATCTGGCTCAAAAACCTGTCAGGTTTAATAATGACACCGTTAAAGCCTTTGTCACTAGCAAGCACGTTGCTGCCCTTGCCTAATATAAAAAAAGGTATGTTGTTTTGTTTTACCGTTTTAAGGATGTTTATTAGCTGCTTGCCGCTACTCGGGCTAACCAACAACTTCGCTTTACCTCCTGTTTTTACGGTGGTGAGCGTACTTAAATCGGCGTTAGAAATCTTTTCTACCTCGTTGTCGAATAAGTTTATGTATGACA
>CALLXO010000268.1 GCA_937875645.1 uncultured Clostridia bacterium | reverse complement strand
GTCTACTCCTGACGCTAAGGAAAGGGGATATAGCCCAGGGAGGTTTTCCTTCAATGTACACGGCGGAAGGTGCGAAAACTGCAACGGCGACGGAATACTAAAAATAGCGATGAACTTTTTGCCCGATGTTTATGTGCCTTGCGAAGTTTGCCACGGAAAGCGTTACAATCGTGAAACACTTCAAGTAAAGTATAAAGGGAAAAACATAGCAGATGTTTTGAATATGCGGGTGGAGGAAGCGTTAGGTTTTTTTGAAAATTTAACGTCTATATACAATAAGCTTAAAACGTTATTTGATGTGGGGTTAGGGTATATAAAACTCGGTCAATCTGCAACAAGTTTGTCGGGTGGCGAAGCGCAGCGTGTTAAATTGAGTACAGAGTTGGCTAAACGCAATACAGGTAAAACCATATATTTGTTGGACGAACCAACAACAGGACTGCATACAGACGATGTAAAGAAACTAATAGGAATTTTGCAACGCCTTGTAAGCATGGGTAACACTGTGGTGGTCATTGAGCATAATTTAGATGTGATTAAAACTGCCGATTATATCATAGATTTAGGTAAGGAAGGGGGAGACAAGGGTGGCTACATTTTAGCTCAAGGTACTCCCGAAGATATTATTTTGGCGAAAGAAAGTTATACAGGGCAATTCTTGTCGAAAGTGTTTAATAAGGCTTAAATATAGGTCAAATTTCTTTATTAATCCCTTTTTTTTGCTTGACAAAGACACTGCCATTTTATACAATTATCATACATTCAATAAAAGCTATAAGCAAAGGGGGCGAAAATATGTCAACAATCAAGGTAGGGGATAGTGAAACCCTTGATAATGCGTTACGCAGATTTAAACGCAAATGCGCCCGCGACGGTATTATTGGTGACCTTAAAAAGAAGGAACATTACGAAAAACCTTCAGTACGCCGCAAAAAGAAAGCGGAAGCGGCACGCAAACGCAACGCCCGTAGCTAATTTAATTTTACGTAAGAAGAATCTATCGGTAAACATCGATGGATTTTTTTTATTGATTAAAAGGAGGAGAAAATGTCGTCATTTAAACATTATGCAAAACAGGCAAAACAAAGGTTAAAAAACGACTTTTGGGATAAAGTTAAGGAAGAACGTGATTTTTATCAAATACTTGCAAAAAAAGACATCGTTGCGGCGGAGGGGCTTTTGGTTAAGCAAAAACAGCAGTTGAAGGAAAAAATTTATAATACAAATTTTGAAAGTGATGAGGAATTTTATTTAAAAGTAAAACAGTTGCTGTCAGCAAATGATGTAATTGTCAATCCTATCGGCATTGAAAAATTGCAGCTTGAGGTTTATGAATATTTAGCAGACAAAAGTATTTTAACAAATATGACAGAAAGTCAAAAACAAGCCTATCTTTTAAAATTATCCCGACGATACCAACAAGCGGTAGAGAAGTTTAATTCTGAGACAGAAACTCCTAAAATTGGTTGAATAACATATTAAAAAAAGGACGGGGATTTTACCCCGTCCTTTTATGCAGCTTGTACGTCCTCCGACGTCAAATCCAGTTTAAATCTTGTACCGTTTGACAAAATTAATATCAGTCTGTTTTGTCCGTCGCGAGGATAGACTATGTTGACGACCTCATCCAGCTCCATAAAAATGATTTCGCCAATTTTGTACAGATAATCGTTGAGTGACATAAGCGGTACCTCCTTCCCTTGATAATGCTATTGTATAATAGATAAACAAAATAGTCATAGGAGAAAATGTAATATCAGCACTAATCTTGTCGAAAACTTCTTATTTTTAAAGAGAAAGTTTCAGCAAATAAAAAAGAGAACAATTTTTACATTGTTCTCTTAGCTTTTTTTAGTACATATCGGGGCCCATCTGAGGCGCTATCGCCGGAGTGGGTTCGGGAATATCCGCTACCGCTCCTTCTGTCGTTAATAGTGTGCTTGCGACGCTTGCTGCATTTTGAATTGCGTATCTGGTGACTTTAGTGGGGTCGATAATGCCTTTTTCCACCATGTCGCCGTAACTGTCGTTTAATGCATCATAACCGTAATTGGGCTTATTGCTATTTTCGATATTATAAACAACTACGCTGCCGTCTACGCCGGCATTGTCGGCAATTTGCTTTAACGGTTCCTTAATTGCGGTACGCACTATCAATGCGCCTGTTTTTTCGTCACCGTTCAATTTTTCGATGAGCTTATTTAATTCGTTAATTGCACTCAACAAGGCTATTCCGCCACCGGGTACAATACCTTCTTCCACCGCTGCACGTGTAGCGTTTAAAGCGTCTTCGATGCGTAGTTTCTTTTCCTTCATTTCTAATTCCGTTGCTGCGCCAACACTAATTACAGCTACTCCGCCCGCAAGTTTAGCAAGTCTTTCTTGATATTTTTCCTTATCATATTCGCTGGTGGTATCGGCAGCCAATGACTTAATTTGGCGTATCCTCTGTGCAAGGTCTTCCTGTTTGCCTGCACCTTCAACGATAATGGTATTTTCCTTATCAACTTTTACCTGTCTTGCTTGACCCAACATGGATAAATTGGCGTCTTTAAGCTCTATGCCCAAATCGCTGGTAACAACGGTACCGCCTGTTAAAATGGCAATATCTTGCAACATTTCCTTGCGTCTGTCGCCAAAACCGGGTGCTTTTACTGCTACACAGTTGAAGCTGCCGCGCAATTTGTTGAGAATAAGCGTTGTAAGCGCCTCCCCCTCAACGTCTTCAGCAATAATAAGCAGTTTTTTGCCCGTCTTAACAATTTGTTCGAGCAAAGGCAATATCTCTTGAATATTGCTTATCTTTTTGTCGGTTATTAAAATTAATACGTCTTCTAATACGGCTTCCATTTTTTCCATATTAGTAGCCATATAAGGTGAACAGTATCCTCTGTCAAACTGCATACCTTCTACAATGTTAAGCTCGGTTTTCATGGTTTTGCTTTCCTCAACGGTGATTACGCCGTCATTTCCTACTTTTTCCATAGCCGTGCTTATAAGTTCGCCAATTAATGGGTCGCCTGCTGATATGCTTGCAACTTGCTCTATGCTGCTTTTACTGCTGATAGGCTTGCTTATTGATTTTAAACTTTCGACACAGATATCTACCGCTTTATCAATACCCTTTTTAAGAATAATGGGATTTGCCCCCGCCGCCACGTTTTTGCTGCCTTCCTTAATGATAGCCTGCGCTAAAACAACGGCAGTAGTTGTGCCGTCTCCTGCGACATCGTTTGTTTTTGTAGATACTTCCTTAATAATCTGCACTCCCATATTTTCGAAAGCGTCTGATAATTCAATTTCCTTAGCAATTGTTACACCATCGTTTGAGATAAGGGGACTGCCGTATTTACGGTTTAATACAACGTTACGTCCTTTTGGACCCAATGTAATTTTGACTACGTCCGCC
>CALLXO010000267.1 GCA_937875645.1 uncultured Clostridia bacterium | reverse complement strand
ATTTTTTACCCTTTATAAATTACTGTGTCTGTCATATATGTGATAAATCAGAAAATTCGTTTAAAAATCTTATCAAAAGCTGATTTTTTTATTGCTATCGCTATCGGTCTTCCGTGCGGACATTTAAGATTTTTGTCTCTGTCTAAGCAAGTAAAAAGATAATCCACGTCTAAAAGCGAAAGTTCCATACCCCCTTTTATTGCTGCTTTGCAGGCTTTTTTGGCTATGTAACTTTGATTAATACTGTTGACGTCAATTTCTTTTTGCTCATCAACAAGCAAACTGCTTAAAAAATAATTTAAATCCGCTCTGCTGAAAGCTTGTGGCCACCCTTTAATTTCTAACTTTCCTTCGGCATTTACGCAAATATCAAACCCATAAGTATAAAGCTTAGTTTGAATTTTTTCAAAAAACTCAATTTGATTTACCGTTGCACAGTAGATATAAGGAACAAAAGATTGCTGCATGGGTACTGCGCCGCTTGCGATTTGCAACATATATCTGTCATACAATACTCGTTCGTGCGCTGCGTGTTGGTCAATGATAAGCAAAGCCGAATGATTGCTGGTTTCCGCAATTATGTAGGTGTTAAATATGTTGCCTATCGTTTTGCAATCGGCAAAGGTAGTAGTATCCGTTTGAAAATAAGCGTCTTCAGTTTTGGCAATGTTTTCCGCAAGGTCGCTTATCGGGTTTTTGCTGTCCGCTGCCGCTGTTTCGTCAATTTCGTCCTCATAAAAATTCGATTCTGTTCGTGATAAAAGGAAATTTTTATAATTATCCTGCTTGTCTATATGTGGATGCGATTTAGAGGGTTTTGTTAAGACAGCACTCTCTTTTTCCCTCATAAAAATGCCACCTTTATAAGTATATCTATCTTTTTTAAAATAACTCTCATTGTAAGAAAGGGAAAAAATATCTGATTGCTCAGTTTGCGGATTAAGTACATTTAAATCTTTTAATGCAGATATATTTATAAGGTCTGCCGCAGTTTTTACTGACCGTTGTTGCTCCAGATGAATTCTGATAGGATGGTATACCGCTCTGTATACGTCCTCTCTGTTGGTGTATCTCACTTCCATTTTGTTTGGATGTACGTTTACGTCAATCAAATCGGCAGGCAAAGCAATGTTAATAACAAAAAAGGGATACTCCCTTTTCATTGTCAAGCCGAAAAAAGCGTTTCTGACGGCAATAGAAACCGTTTCGTCTTTAACGTAACGCCCGTTTACAATAACCGTCTGATAGGTTGTGTTTGGTTTTAGATTGTTAACATCGCCAATTATGCCGTTTACAGTCACGTGCTTATATTCGTTATCAATTACAAAAGAATTTTCGAGATTTTCTTTGCCGTAAAGCGTAAAAATAACTTCCCTTATAGTGTTTCCCGTTGTCACAAAGATGTCCTTCCCCTCCACTACATACCTAAAAGATACATAGGGGTTAGAAAGCATCAATCGAGAGACGACATTGGTTATTTCTGCCGTTTCGGAAGAGGTGCGTTTAAGAAATTTTTTGCGAGCTGGAACATTAAAAAACAGCTTAGACACTTCAATTTTTGTGCCTGCCGAATTGATAGCGCAATACTCTTTACTTTCCTGCTGACCGTTTATGATTACAATTTTCGTGCCTAAGTCATCTGTTGCCGTTTTTGTCCACATAGTGACATGGCTGACCGCCGCTACGGTTGCAAGCGCTTCCCCTCTAAACCCCAACGTCTTGATTTCCATTAAATCGTCGCACTTGGTGATTTTACTTGTCGCATGGGGCATAAAAGCTGTTTCCACATCGTCGCTCTCAATGCCTGTGCCGTCGTCTACAATAGTAATACTTTCTATTCCGCCGCCTTTAATATAAATGCTGATGTTGCGTGCGCCGGCGTCGATGCTATTTTCGACAAGTTCCTTAACAACAGAAGCAGGGCGTTCGATGACCTCGCCTGCCGCTATTTGGTTGTAAATATTTTCGGGTAAAACTTTAATATTTGACATTATGTCAGTCCTCCTTTATTAAGGCTGTCAGATTGCTCAAAATATCAAAAGCAACAAGCGGTGTGCAGTTGTTAATGTTAATATTTTTTATCTTGTCGTAAATTAAAGTTTGCTTTTTGTCTTGTAGTTTTTTTGCGTCGTCAGCTTTTACGTCTGCTTGCATTTCAAAAACCTTTTTGTTTATATCGTTTTTTTCTAAATTAACTAAAATTGCTTTTGCTCTGTCAGTAACTTCTTGCGGTACGCCGGCAAGGCGGGCGACTTCAATGCCGAAGCTTTGATTGGCACCCCCCGGTATTATTTTTCGCAAAAACACAATTGTGCCGTCAATTTCCTTAACGGCGATTTTAAAATTGACTACTCCATCTAACCTGCCTTCTAATTCCGTCAACTGATGGTAATGAGTAGCAAAAAGCGTTTTAGCTTTTATTTTGTCGCTTATATGCTCCACCACCGCCCACGCAATACTCAAGCCGTCAAAAGTTGAAGTCCCTCTGCCTACCTCATCTAAAATGATAAGGCTTTTGTCTGTAGCGTTGTTTATAATATAAGCTACTTCCGCCATCTCTACCATAAAGGTGCTGTGGTTGAAAGAAATTTCGTCACTTGCACCCACTCGAGTAAATATTTTATCCGTTAAAGGGATAAGCGCTTCTTTAGCAGGCACAAAACAACCGATGTGCGCCATAAGCACAATTAAAGCAACTTGACGCATATAAGTGCTTTTACCTGCCATATTGGGACCTGTCAAAATCATAGTACGGTTATCTTGATTATCCAAATAGACACAGTTGGCAATAAAATCTTCCCCTTTTAAAAATTTTTCCACTATAGGGTGACGTCCCTCAGTAATTTTAAGTGTACTGTCTTTTTTGTTTAAACATGGCTTAATATAATTATTTTGAACGGCGGTTTTAGCAAAACTAACCAAAACATCAATAACAGCAAAAGCATCAGCGGTTTTTTGTATTTGCGGTATTTTTTGTGTTAGAATTTCCACTATTTTGTTAAAAAGGCGGATTTCGAGGTGTTGCGCTTTTTCTTTTGCATGCAAAATCTTTTCTTCTGCAATTTTTAGTTCTTCAGTAATAAAACGCTCGCAATTAGATAAAGACTGTTTTCTTATGTATGTATTAGGTATGCTATCTCTAAAGCTGTTTGAAATCTCATAATAATATCCAAAGACACGATTGTAACCCCATTTTAAGCTTTTAATGCCGGTAAGTTCTCTCTCTTTGTCTCTTAGCTTGTCCAAATATTCTCTACTATTTGAAATTATCTTTAAGTAGTCATCTAACTCACTATCAAAACCGAAATTAATAAATCCGCCCTCCTTAATTACGGATGGGCAATCATCATGAGTAATTGCTTCAGAAATCAATTCTGTTATGCTTTCATCAACTACTATGTCTGACGAAGTATTCTGCAATAGCTTGCTTTTGGCGTTTTGCAGACAATTTTTTATTGTTGCGGCATTAGCAAGGCTTTGCTCTATTGCCAACAAGTCACGTGGCGTTACAGTTTTATATGACAGTTTTGTGCACAGCCGCTCTAAATCCCTAATTGTGCGCATTGTCTCAAAAAGAGTTTCTCTTGTTACAAAATCCTTTGACAGTTCCTCTGTTGCATCTAACCGCATTTGTATTTGTTGGTAATTTTGGAGAGGTCTATTAATCCACGAAGTAAGTTTACGTCCTCCCATTGCGGTATTTGTCTTGTCAATTAGCCAAATAAGGCTACCATAGCGGGAATAGTCTCGGGCATTATTTGTCAATTCAAGGTTGCGGCGAGTATTTATATCAATGGACATATATTGTCCGCTGTCAATAAGCCGTATGTTTTTTAAATGCGGCAAAGTACGTTTTTGCGTTTGCATAAGGTACTCAATCAACGCTCCGCATGCCGAGGAAGCATTTAGCAGTCCTTCAAGCCCAAAACCCTTTAAAGACGTAACGCCATATTGACGGTAAATTCTATCAACAGCTTTATTATGCGAATATGCCCAATCATAAAAAACCGTCATTTTTGGCAGCGTACCGTTTACTATTAATTTCAGTTTATCGTTTAAGCCCATTGCTTGGTTGTTACAAATTATTTCCGACGGTTTAAACGCAAGCATAATTTCCTCTAAAGCGGAAATTTGATTGTCCTTTAACTCACAAGTGAAAAACTCCCCCGTGGATAAATCACAAAACGCAACACCAAAATTTTGGTTATTAAAATATAAACTCATTAAAAAATTGTTTGTTTTTTCTGACAAAATTTCCGACTCAATAGCAGTACCCGCAGTAATCACCCTAACTACTCCCCGTTTTACAATGTTTTTGGTAGTAGAGGGGTCTTCTAACTGTTCGCACACGGCTACTTTATAGCCAGAATTTATTAGCTTGGCTATATAAGCGTCTACAGCGTGATATGGCACGCCGCACATAGGCGCCCGTTCCTCTCTGCCGCAATCCCTGCCCGTAAGCGTTATGTCGAGCACACGGCTTGCTGTAAGTGCATCATCAAAAAACATTTCATAAAAATCGCCCAAACGATACAAGAGAATACAATCTTTGTATTCCTGCTTTGTAGTTAAATATTGTCTCATCATTGGCGAAAAATTGTTTTCTGTTTTGCCCATATTTCTCCGCTTTTTGTCGCTATAAATAATTAATCTGATTTTTTATTGAGATAAGAAAAAATGAAATAAACATACAATCAAATTACTTTTAATTGTTTTTCTTGTTTACTCAACAGCCTTATTCTTATATATTTTTTCAACCAATTCGCCCCAGAGAGTGGCGGAAGCGCTGGTTTTTATTTTTACATAAACTATTTTACCCGTTAAATCAACGTCACTCCTAAAATTGACAAGCCTTCCGTCGTCTGTCCTGCCGCAATAAGTATCATTTTTGTATTTGGAGTTTTTACCCTCAACAATAATTTCGAAGGTTTTTCCTTCGTGCTCTTTGCTTATTTCCTTAACTATGACGTTTTGAGCGGCTATTAAACGTTTTATGCGGTCTTTTTTTACTGAGATAGGTACTTGATTTTCCATTTCATATCCCGGCGTGCCAATTCTGCGAGAATATATAAAGGTGAAAATACCACTAAAACGCACCTGTTTAACTAAATCTAAAGTATCCAAAAAGTCCTCTTCTGTTTCGCCCGCAAAACCTACCATAATATCCGTTGTAAGTCCCACGTCAGGCATTCTTTCCCTAATTTTGCTGACCAAATCAAGATACTGCTCACGGGTATATTTGCGGTTCATCACTTTAAGCATATTGTTGCTGCCGCTCTGAATTGGTAAATGTATAGTGTGGCAAACATGCGGATTAGAAGCAATCGCTTCTATTACATCAATGTTAAAATCTTTAGGGTGGCTTGTCATAAAACGCAACTTGTATTGACCCTCTATTTCTGCTAACTTATTGATTAACAACGCAAAGCTGGTGCCGTCTTTTAAGTCCTTGCCGTAACTGTTGACATTTTGCCCTAAAAGAGTAATTTCC
>CALLXO010000266.1 GCA_937875645.1 uncultured Clostridia bacterium | reverse complement strand
GACTAACTAATTTTCTATTAGCTTTAAAATTGCTGCCATATCTTTTTTTAATACGTTACGGTGAGTTTCAGTGCGAAGATTGACGTCAAAATTGTTAAATTTTTCCTTTATTTTTTTGCATATATTTGTGTCATAATTAGTATTAATTAATATCTTTTCGAGATTCTGTAAGCATGCGCGGGAGACAACAAGAGAAGTATCGTCACACATTTTTAAATAAAGGTCAATGTCAAATTTGTTTTGGGTTTTGTCCCATTTTGTGTTGGTTGCAATGAGATGAATGCCAATACTGCGCTCAAATGCATTTTGTTTTTTTAATAGATATGTAAAAATATCCCAATAAGGATAGACGGAGTCTTCTGCCTTAGCTCTTTCTTGCAGTAAGTTAAAAGCATTACATCTGTCTTTGGTCATCAAAGTATCAATCAAATCAGAAATCTCTGTATCATATGCTTTCATATATTTATCTCCATGAATCCGATATTATCATAAATAAATAAACATAGCAAGAAATATATTTAATTGCTGGCAAAAACAATATACAATTGATTAACTCATAGACAGTTTAGCGGTTTACTTTAACAGCATTATTGCTTTCTGAACCAATATGCTTCAAAAATCTTTTTAAAACCTAATTTCTGAGAGAGAGCCAAACTTGCGTTGTTAGTATGCACCACTTGAACATAAGGTGTTTTGCCTAATGCAATTACCTTTTTCATTAAATCTACAGCCACAATTTGCGCATAACCTTTGCCGCGGTAGATAGGAGGCACAAACATAACGCCCATAGATAAATCGTCATGCAAAAGATTCCAAGCTAAAATATTTCCATTTTCGTCATATAAGGCTGAACTTGTACGAGAAGAAATTTCCCTTATCAATTTCTCGCGGGATTCATCGCTTTTGTATGTGTAAAAATCGTTGATGATGTCAATGTCTTTTAAGTCAATTTCCTTTATTGTCAAGCCGTTAATGACAGGGGGGCAGTTTAGCTGTTTTTTATCAAAACTGAGTATATGGCACAACTCATTTAAATGTGCGCCTTTTGTTTTTGCTAAAAATTCTGCTGCGTTACGCTCAACGCAACTAAAAAAGCAATCATCCGCCGTAAAATCATAAGCTTTCGTCAAAAAATCTGTATTTAACGAATGCAACAACGTGCGCCGTTCCTTTATTATCATTAAACCGCCGTTACTCTCATCGGTAAAAATGTCTGCATCGGGATTGTTATGCAAAAAGCCGTCAAAATTAATAGCAGTAACGCCCGCATTTTTTATGTATTGGTGCGCAAAATCTAAAGTAGTTCTTTTCATAAAAAAAGGATATCATTTTATTTTTTAGCTGGCAACTTTTTTAAACAATTATTTTATTTTTAATTAAGCAATAACAAAATGCAAAAATAAAAAGATTAATATTAACGAATAGGTAAATTATTGTTTTGCTGCAAATCTGGTAATTTTACGGTATTTATTAGTCATAATTTCAAAAGACGTAAAACAAAAAGAAGTCACAAAAAATACACTATCTTGATAGATGTTGTTCACTTTTTATATGTACAATTAAATTGGATAATGTTATGAAAATTTAGGAGTACATATGAGACAAAATAGAAATAAAATTATTTTAATAGTTTTTTTATGCGTTTACTTGTTTACTGCTTCTTGCGGAGCGGTTACAGGCGAATCTTTAAGCGCTTTTGTAGAGGATATTACAGCGCTTTTTGCTCAAAATCAAACAACGCAATACTCATACAATCCCGATACAGGGCAGAGTACAGTATTATTAAATTTAGATACTAACTGTATGTATGATGTATATAAAGACAGCGGCACCGCAATTACTTTTAGTGAATACATAACAACCTTTGAGGCGATTACTGCCCACAATAAAATTAAAGCCGATATTGACAAGCTGGTGGGTCAGCTTTCTGTAATGGGGATTGAAGTGCAAAATACATATTCTATTCTTTATGCAGGCGTCAGTGCAAAAGTTTATTTGTCTGATTTGCCTGCTGTTCAAAAAGCTACTTTAACACAAATAGCTTTAAGCGTGGACTACAAAATTGACAATCTATTTAGTTCTGATACTACTTTAGAGCAGTTGACGGCATCAGCGCAAAGTGATTACGCTGACCACAATAACGGCATAAACAAAAACGAAAGCAAATATAAAGGCGAAAATACGCTTATTGCAGTGCTGGACACCGGCATAGACTATTGTCACCCCGCTTTTAGTTATATTCCTCATTCGTCAAACCAAAAAATTAATTTAAGTGATATACAAAGCGTGTGGGACCAAACAGAAGCACGGGATATTTTAAAGCAAAACAGAGAGAATTTAGACCCAAACAGAGTATATAAAAACGGCAAAATTCCTTTTGCTTTTGACTATGCAAATAGAGATGCCGATGTATATCCTACACATTTTCATGGCAATCACGTTGCAGGTATTATTGGCGGTAAAAGCGATATAATAACGGGCAGCGCATATGAATGTCAACTTGCAGTAATGAAGGTATGCAGGGATAATACGACGGCAGCGGAAACTCCTACTCTTATGTTAGCGTTAGAAGATTGTTTTCTTTTGGGAGTAGACGTTATTAATATGAGTTTAGGAGCAGACTGCGGTTTAAGTATGGAGTATGCGGACAACACGATTAACGAAGCTTACAAAAAGCTGTATGATGCAGGCATTATTGTATGTGCGGCGTCAGGCAACTCCTTTTATTCGGCATATGATTCTGCCTTAGGTCAAACTTCTTCGCTTTACCCAACAAACGGCGTAGTTTGCAGCAGCGGAAGTTATTATCAGACTTTGTGCATAGCAAGTTTAAACTCTACAAAATCATTTTATATGTCGGCAGGCGAAAAGGATATTTATATTATTGCCGATTCTTATGTTTATGGCGAAAGTTATACCGAAAGTGTTATAAATAGCCTTTTAGGGACTAATACTTCTAAAAGCTTTGATTATGTCAAAATAGGTGAGGGAGGAGTGAGTAGTGCCTATCAAAACAAAAATGTTAGCGGCAAAATAGCCGTTGTTGAAGGTAGTGACGAAATATCCTATCGGGATAAGCAGCAAAACGCTGCTAATGCTGGCGCAGTAGCCTGTATTATATATAATTCCTCCTATCATGCCTTAGGTGAATATTTAGATGCAAACGTACTTCCCAGTTTCTTTATTAGTAAAGACGATGTATCATTGTTGTCTGATACTGGCTCGTTAAGTTTTTCTAAAGATAATGCTACATATATTATGTCGGAGTTTTCAAGCTGGGGACCCAACGAAGACCTGTTGATAAAGCCTGAGCTTACTTCTTACGGGGGGAGCGTTTACAGTGCTGTTTTAAACGGCGAATATGGGTCTTATTCTGGCACAAGCATGGCAACGCCAAATGCGGCGGCGGCATGCGCCATTGTTAAACAATATATGTCTGGTTTACCTTATTACGCAGATTATTCTGATTTTGATTTAGCCGTTGCCGTAAAAAACAAGCTTTTGAGTACCGCTGATATTGTTTATAACATCAACGGAAATATTGCCTCAGTACGCAGTCAAGGTGCAGGAAATACTAATATCGAAAAAGCTTGTTATTGCCACGCTAATTTGACTTCTTTTTATACGGGTCAAGCAAAAATAGAGTTAGGCGACGACAAAAACAAAACTGGCAGGTTTACTCTTGATGCGCTTTTAACCAACGATAACGGCGGAGTCAGCACCTATACCGTTTCGGCGATTACTGCCGCAGCAAGGATAAGTGCAGACAGTCTTGTTATGACAAACAACTTAATTAACCTTGATTGTTCTGTCAGGGTACTTGTTGACGGCAAAGAAACAAATACAGTGACTACTACAGCGCCTTCGCACCGCATTAGAGTAAAAATATCGTTAAGTCAACAAGCCAAAGATTATTTAAATCAATACCAAAAGGGCACATATGTTGAAGGTTTTTTGGTGTTGTCAAACAATGATGAGACATTAAGTTTGCCTTGGCTGAGTTTTTACGGCGATTGGGCAAGCGTGCCTTCCTTTGATACTTCTTCTCTTGTTAACGAAGATATTAAAATGGGTAACTTTAGGCTTAAAAGCATATATAAAGGTTATAAGGATTATTCTCAAGGCATTTATAGTTTAGGAGCATATGAAAAAAACGGTACACCAAATTTTGATTTTTGTGCGTTGAGTATTGATACAAGCGGCGTTACCAATTACGGAATGAAAAGTATCAACAGCGTTGAAAT
>CALLXO010000265.1 GCA_937875645.1 uncultured Clostridia bacterium | reverse complement strand
ATGTCCTCTATTCTTTGAGATTACCTTTTAAGTATATATCCACCATTCTAAATTTGACTATGATATATAAACAATACAATATTTGAATAGCGTTATTTTTTTGTTGTATAGCATTTATTTTTAAACAATTGTTAAAAAAGCATTTACATCAACAAAAAAGTATGCTAAGATATAGCCATGGCGAAGGTAAATAACAGCGATTATTTTGCTATGCGTGAGCGCAAAAGTCAGCAAAAAATCAGACAACTTTTAGCAAATGATTTGCCCGAATTTTGTAATGAGTTTTTTATTGCGCTGGAAGGCAGGACTTCTGTGTTGACAAGACTTAATTACGCCTATGATTTACGTACCTTTTTCAATTATGCGCTCGAAAATTTATATGTTTTTATGAAAATCAGCGACCCGAAATTAGTAAATATTTCTGATTTGGAAAAAATTTCCTCTTATCAAATTGAGCAATACCTTAGTTTTTTGAGCGACTACGAGAGGAAAGACGGAAAAACCTTCACCAATAAAAACAGGGGCAAGGCACGCAAGCTGTCCGCAATAAAATCATTGTACCAATATTTTTATAAACGCGGGGATTTAAAAAGCAACATTTCTGCAAAAGTTGACTCTCCTAAAATACCGGAAAAAGAGATTATTAGATTGGAGCGAAAGGAAGTTAATGATCTTTTAGATGCAGTAGAGACAGGCAACGGTTTGACCAGTCGTCAGCAGATTTTTCATGCAAAAACAAAGACGCGCGACATGGCAATTGTGTCTTTATTTTTAGGCACGGGTATTCGCGTCAGCGAGCTTGTGGGGCTAAATTTAAATGATATGGACTTTACAAATAATAATTTTGTCGTGACACGCAAAGGCGGCAATCGTGTAATTTTATATATAAATGCCGAAGTTAAACAATTTGTTATGGAATATTATGACATCAGAAAAGATAATCCGCAGGTATCGACAGGCGAAAATGCTTTGTTTTTAAACATAAGAAACAAGCGGCTCAGTACCCGAGCGGTGGAAAATATTATTAATAAATACAGTAGCATTGCTACACCCCTCAAAAAAATTACACCGCATAAATTGCGCAGTACTTTTGGCACTGAGTTGTATCGAAGCACCGGCGACATATATGTTGTTGCCGATGTTTTAGGGCACAAAGATGTTAATACCACCAAAAAGCACTACGCTGCTGTCACTGAAGATGTTAGGAAAAAGGCTGCACAGTATGTAAAACTTTATACAGATTCTTCTGACGAATAAGAAATATAATTAGTATTTTTCAAATAATAAGTTTCTTAAACGGAATGCGGGCTACTAAAAAAATAGGTACAAGTTACAAGCTTTCAATTAATATTTAGGATGCCCCATTGAAATAAATTTCGCAATAAAGAGGATATAATGAAGAGAACCTTTAAAAAAACTGAAAAGAAAATTGAATTGGTGTTAGATTTTATCCAAAAGTTTATATCTAAAAACGGCTATCCGCCTTCCATAAGGGAGATTGGCGCCGGAATTGGCGTTGACTCACCCTCTCTGATTAAGTATTATTTAGACAAGCTGGAATATATGGGTAAATTAAATCGTGGTGATTCGAAAAGAAGGATAATTACTCTCCCCTCTAAAGATAGCCTACAAAATGATAGCATCCAAAATACTATTTCGGAAAATGTTGGCGTATTTATGTCGCCTGTAGTTGGTCAAGTCACAGCAGGCAGTCCTATTCTAGCTACACAAAATATTACTGACTATTATCCACTGCCCACAGATAGTTTTGAATCTAAAAACACATTTATGCTAAAAGTATCCGGGTTAAGTATGCTCAACGCAGGCATATTTGACGGTGATTATGTTATTGTAAACAGGCAAAAACATGCGGAAAATAGTGAAATAGTTGTCGCCATGTGGAATGATTGCGCTACAGTAAAAAGATATTTCAATAAAGGGACTTATATATTGCTGCATCCAGAAAATGATGATTATAATGATATTGTAATCAAAAACGAGGAAAGTTTTGAAATATTAGGCAAAGTTGTGGGTTTGCTTCGTAAGTTTTAAGATTTATAGAGTACTATTGCACAAATAGTACTCTATAAATCTTTATTATTAAAATATAATTGTGGATTTAATGAAGTAGTTTTTACCTGGTTGCATGCTTAGTGTTTTATGGGCAAATATGTCTGCGTGTCTCTCTTGTCTCTTAATAAGTACGACGTAACACATTATTGTTTAAACGCGACGTACATTCAATCCTAAAATACGAATCATGCTTCCGCATTTCCTTATAGGTAGCAGATTTTCCGCTCCAGAATTACTTAGTTTTAAGTCATAGTAAATATAAAGTTATATTAAATGGGTGTTTTTCCTCTGCTTTCCTTGCGGACAGCAGTTTCCGCTTCAGAATACCAAGTTTTAAGTCATAGTTAAAGATAAAGTTATACTTCATTAAGGGACAGAATGAATTCCGTAAATGGATGTTTTTCCTCTGCTTTCCTTGCAGCATAAATTTTATTAGCTTTAAATAATTACTGTTTCTATGTTTTGTAACGCATTATAAATTAGCGTTTCTGTGTCCAATGCTTCCTCCGCTCTTGACACGTATTCGACCTTTGGCTTTGTAACAGGATTTTTCGGTAAAAATATCGTGCAACAATCTTCATATGGTAATATTGAAGTTTGAAAGGTGCCGATTTTGCGCGCTACCTCTATAATATCCTCTTTGTCAAAACCAATAAGCGGCCTAAATATAGGAAGTTGCGTTACGTCGTTTGTGCAGGTTATGCTTTCTAGAGTTTGACTTGCCACCTGTCCTAAACTTTCGCCGGTGATTATTGCGCCGCAATTATTTTTTTCGGCTAAAATGTTGGCAATTCGCATCATAAAACGCCGCATAATAGCTATCAGCAGATTTTCTGGGCATTTTTGATGTATTTGCGTCTGAATTTCCGTAAATGACACAATATCGACAGTAAGATTCAGACAATATTTTTTTAAAATTTTTGCTAAGGATAACACTTTTTGTTTGGCAGCTTCGCTCGTATAGGGATAACTGGCAAAGTGAAGCGCTCTAATAGACATTCCCCTTTTTGCCATCATAAAGCAAGCTACAGGACTGTCAATCCCACCCGAAAGCAACAAAAGACCGTTGCCGCTGACGCCAATTGGCATGCCGTTTACTGCTTTAATAACTTTTCCAAATATAAGTGTTTTTCCGTTTTCTCTCATGTCCAAAAATATTTCTTGCTCTGCATTGTGTAAATCCACTCGCATTTCATTATATTTATTAAGCACCCTTCCGCCAATCTCGGCAGAAACTTGAAAAGACTTTAAAGGAAAAGTTTTGTCAGCTCTGTTTGTGGTAATTCTAAATGTACCCTTGCCTTTTGCGCATAAAATAGCGGCCTCGGCAATATCGTCGATGTTGCTTGTTACTTCATAGGCAGCGCTAAGGGAATGAACACCAAAAACATTAGATATCTGCTCGGTAAACCAGTTTATTTTATCTAATTCAAAATCCCTTACAATGTAGCGACCGCTGTATTTCTCAAGTTTATATTCTTCGCCGCTTAAAGATTGTTTAATGTTATTATATAGTGCGTTTTCAAAATATTTTCTATTAGCGCCTTTTAAGAATATTTCGCTGTACCTTATTAAAATAACTGTATTCATTTTTTTGCCCCTCTATCGTGTTTGTTTTTTTATAGTAATAATTTGCATACTTTGTCATTGTATAACATTGAGTGTTTTTTGGTTTGTTTATTTAAATTAATTTAGCTTTAGGTTTTCAAAAATATATATCTTAAAGATAACGAATAACATCAATGAATACCCATCGCCATACAGCAATTATTTTTTTACCCTCTTATTGTTTTTCTGAGATTATTTACATTTTTACATAAACACAAAGCGAACTCGATTGCATCTTCCTTGGTGGAATATTTATCAAAGCTGATACGCACCATTCCCTCACGGTAATCATTAGGCACATTAAGCGCAGATATTACTCGTCCTGTTTTATTACTGCTGCTGCATGCGCTACCCGTGCCAAAAACAAAATCTTCCGTTTCTACCATATGCAATAATACTTCTGTTTTTATATCTTTAAACATTAGAGTAAGTATTGCAGGTGAACAATTATCATTCTCCGCTAAAACATAAAATTCATTGCAATTTTCATATACTATTTCTAACATAGTATTCTTTATATTGTTATATTTTAAACTACTATTTGACATGGAGTCAAAAATAGTCTGAGATGCTCTGGCAAAAGCCATAATATTAGCAATATTTTCGGTGCCTGAGCGCAAACCGCTCTCCTGTCCTCCGCCCATTATTAACGGATTAAAACGCACGTTATTGCGGGCACACAGGATGCCGATACCTTTTGGTGCATTAATTTTATGGCCGCTTGCAGTGTAATAATCCACATTTAAGTTTTTGACATTTACTTGAATTTTGCCGTATGCTTGCACGCCGTCGCAGATAAACAGACAATTTGGATTTATTTTTTTGGTCGTTTCGCACAAAGTTTTAATATCGTTTATTGCACCGCTTTCGTTGTTAACGTGCATAAGGCTAACGTATTGAGTATTTTCATCAATTAATTGGGATAAGCTTTCTTTATTCGCTCTGCCGTCGTTATGCAAATTAATATATCGCACTTCT
>CALLXO010000264.1 GCA_937875645.1 uncultured Clostridia bacterium | reverse complement strand
AAAAATGAAGCGGGGCGCAAACTATATGCGGAAATAGGCATGGTGGAGGAAGACCACGTCACGCAATACGGCGGGCTGCAAGACCCCAATATGACATGGTTGGAGTGCAATCTTTTACACGAATATATTGAGGCTTACCTATATTTCAGCATGCAAGAGGACGAAAGCGACCCATATATAAAAAGCATTTGGGAACGTTGCTTTAATATGGAAGTAGCTCACCTTCACGATGCGGCACGCCTTTTAGCAAAGTACGAAGGGAAAACTTGGCATCAAGTTATACCTAACAATGGAGTATTTCCTGATTTGCTTAAACTCACTAGCAATAAAGATTATGTTCGCACTGTTCTTGCCAACACCGTCAACAATACCACCCAAAAAGAAAGTTATATAAATGTAGAAGACGTAAGGGATAATTCGCGTTTTAGAGCCTATCAAGCATCAGTTAACATCCAGCCTAAATCGGTGGAAAGTCATCGCTTTATTGACAGTTATATAATAAAACATGGCGAAGACTATCGTTATCAGGACAGCGACCATCCGGTAAAGGCATTGCAAGACCGTAAAAAAGATAATATCAACGTAGGCGTAACAGGCTGATATGTACGCCTTAACCTCATCTCTTTCCCCTTATAAACGGCTTATATTTTAAGCCGTTTATTCTGTGTTTTTTTCAGTAGATTAGTAATAAAATATACGACAATATATGAGAAAAATCAATTATCCTTGACATATGCGATTGTGTTTTATATAATAAACTAAATTAGGAGGTATAAAAATGGATTTGGAGGAAGTAAAAGGTAATTTAAAGAATTTTATTAATTCGGACGGCAAACTGACAGCAATACCTGCTAAACGCAAATTGCAGGTTATGGCAATCAGTTTTTTAGCGGAAAAATTTGAAAAAGGTAAGGAATACACGGAAAAAGAGGTAGGAGAAATAATAAACGCCAATACGGTTTTTGAAGATGCGGCGACAATTAGGAGAGGTTTAATTGCCTACAAATTTATGACCCGTGACGATTACTGCAAAAATTACCGATTGCTGGAAAAAGAGCCGGATATAGATAAGATGTATTGATTATTATCTAAAAATAAAAACAAATAAACATAAAACAAGCAGCTTTATTTATGGCTGCTTTGTTTTATTTGTTTTGATTAAGAGCCCTATAGAATTAGTAAATATTGTTTTAATATAAACATTTAATAAAAATAAGTTGGATAATAAATATAATTGTGATATATTTATCATAAATTTTAGATATTATATTAACCGGGTAATATAAGGTTAACGGCAGTCGTAAGATTGCCGTTTTATGTGCTTAATTATATTTAGTTTATTTTTGATTTAAATGTATTAGCTTTTAAGTTTTTTTTGTGCTTATAAATGTAGCTTATATTTGTATTAGCTTTTGCATTTGTTTGCACCGAAAATTTTGGGTTTTAATTTGTAAAACTTATGATACTACTTTTTTTCCTATTAAGAAAACTATGCTTTGTCGTTGCTACCTAATACGTTTATTATTTTATGCTTTACCATTTGTTTAATTGCTGCACGGGCAGGTTTAAGGTATTGACGTGGATCAAAATGCTCTGGATGTTCCGTTAAATGCTTTCTAATTTCCGCCGTAATAGCCAGCCGTATATCTGTATCGATATTAATTTTGCAAACGCTCATGCTTGCCGCCTTGCGAAGCATACTCTCCGGCACTCCTTGTGCTCCCGCAACATTGCCGCCGTATTTATTTATCATATCTACAAACTCACGCGGAACGCTGCTGCTGCCATGTAAAACAATGGGAAAACCGGGTATTCTCTTTTCAATTTCCTCCAAAATATCAAACCGTAATTGTGCTTCGCCTTTAAATTTAAACGCTCCGTGACTTGTGCCGATAGCAATTGCCAAACTGTCAACGCCTGTTTTAGTAACAAATTCCTCCACTTCGTCAGGGCGAGTAAAGCTGCCGTATTTGTTGCTTACATGCTCCTCAATACCGGCTAATGTGCCTAATTCCGCCTCTACAACAACGCCTCTTTCGTGCGCATAATCGACAACTTTTTTGCTCAGCTTAATATTTTCGTCAAAGGGCAGACTGCTTGCGTCAATCATAACAGAAGTAAAACCGTCGTCCACACATGCTTTGCA
>CALLXO010000263.1 GCA_937875645.1 uncultured Clostridia bacterium | reverse complement strand
CTGTTTTGTCCAAAACGGCGACACGCACAATTTCACAGCCAGCTTCTTCTAAATCTAAAATTTGTTGCACCGACTTGTCAATGTCTTTTGTGTGCGTATTGGTCATTGACTGAATGGCAATATTATTGCCGCCGCCTATATAAATTTTTCCTATTTTTACCTCTTTTGTCATATATACCTTGCTACATCTAAAATAATTACAAGCGCAAACAAAACGATAAGCCCTACAGTATGCACCATTGCTTCAATACGGCGGTTAACGGGTTTTCTAAATATCCATTCTATCAAAACAAAGACAATGCGTGCTCCGTCAAGAGCGGGCAACGGCAAAAGGTTAAACACCGCCAAGTTGACAGAAATAAGGATAATCAAAAAGAAAGTGTTGCCCCAGCCTGTATCTATTACTTGCGTTGTAATATCAATTGTAGTGATAGGACCGCCCACATCGTTTAAACTGACTTTACCTGTTATCAATCCGCCTAATGTTTCTAAAATATAAGTGCCAGCACGGCAACAGTAAGGCACACTACGTATTATCGACTGTCCAAATCCGAATTTATATTTGTCATAAATGTTTTGAATACCCCAACCGAATGCCGTTCCTGTTTGTGTTTCTCCGTTGTCGTCCACATACTCATAATGATATTCGCCTTTTTTTACTGTTAAATTAACTTTTTGATTCTTCCCCTGCTCGTTTTTCCGCAATACAACTACCGACATAGTATTTTCGGCATTAGCTATATAAGAGGGTATATCCTGCAACAAAAAAACCGTTTTGCCGTCGATACTGTAAATTATGTCCTCTTCGCAAAAACCGATATCTGTGCCGTAAGTCGCTTTGTTTATCGAATCATCAAAAACTTTGTCTATCTTTAAGACGGTGTCGCCAAAAAAGCCAAAGGCAAAAATTGCAATAAGCACTGCGGAAACAAAATTGAAGATAGCGCCTGCACTTAACACCACAATGCGTTTCCAAGGTTTTTGGTTGTTGAAAGCTTCGGGAGAAGAATTGCCTGCTTCATCTTCGCCTTCAAAAGCACAAAAACCGCCTAAAGGAATAGCTCGTAAGGAAAAAACCTGCCCATCTTTGGCTTTTTTGCTAAAAATTTTAGGTCCCATACCTACGGCAAACTCGTTAATTTTGAATTTGAGCAATTTACCTGCTATAAAATGCCCAAACTCATGTACAGTTATCATAAATAACAAGATAACCAACGCTATAAGTATTTTGCCAAAATAAGCCATAAAGCCTGTAAAAGATAATAACATCATTTTATGCCTCTATACTCGCGGCGGTAAATTTTTTTACCTCCGCATCCAGTGCGGCAATATTTGCCACGTCAAAGTTTATGCATAACAACCTGTTTTTATAATGGTTGCATATTTTTTTGATATAATAATAAATTTGATTAAAAGATATTTTGCCATTTTTAAAAGCGTCAGTTAGCACTTCATCACATGCAGAAACCACAGTAGGCATAAGCCTGTCTTGCTTAAAGGCGTTTAAGCATATGTCGATACCCTCAAAAACGCTGTTGTCCACAGGAAAAAACTCTAATTTTTTTAGTTGTGTCAAATTTAACGACTGTACAACGTTTGTTGCCCTATCGGGATAAAACAAAGCGTAAGAAATAGGCAATTGCATATCCGCTACAGCCAACTGAGCTATTATGCTACCGTCAACAAATTCAACCAAAGAATGCACAACACTTTGAGGATGCACCACTACCTCAATATTTTCCGTCGGTATATCAAAAAACCATGATGCTTCGATAACTTCAAAACCTTTGTTTATTAGCGTAGCACTGTCAATTGTTATTTTTTTGCCCATCTGCCATTTAGGATGATGCAAAGCTTGTTGCGGTGTAATAGTTTTAAGCTGATTTTGCGAATAGTTGAAAAAAGGTCCGCCGCTTGCCGTCAAAATTATTTTTTTGACTTGATTTCTCCGACCGTTTATACACTGAAAAACAGCGGAATGCTCGCTATCGATGGGTAAAAGCAGGCTTTTGGAGTTTTTTAATTCCTCCTTAACCAACTGACCTGCAGTAACTAACACTTCCTTATTTGCTAAAGCGACATTTATGCCTTTTTTTATCGCTAAAATGACGGCTTTTAATGCAACTATCCCTCTTGTAGCTACCACTACGGTGTCAGCATCTGTTAACGCTTCAATTAAACATTCCTCACCATAGGTTATTTTATCATTAGTAGATTTAGTTTTATCTATCAAGCCAATATTTGGCACATTAAATTCTTTTTGTTGAGCAAGCAATAATTCCTTATTACTATAAGTAGCTAAATAAGTTACTTTAAAAAAATGCGGATATCTTTTTATTACCTTTAAGGTTTGCACCCCTATACTGCCGGTGCTGCCTAAAATAGCTATGTTTTTCATATTTATTTAAAAAATCGTGGCAAAAATCAAAGCGATAAATACCGAGTTGAACATAATACCGTCAAACCTATCCATTACACCGCCGTGACTGCCCAGCAAACGTGAATAATCCTTTACGGTGGTATGTCGCTTGACGATACTTGCCACCAAGTCGCCCGTTTGCGTAAAAACACTGCCAAAAAGTCCTATCGCAACATAGGCGGTTATTTTCCACCCTAAAGGAAAGGGGATACCAAAATCAAACAAAGCGAAAGGCGTTTCAAACAATAAAAACACTACAAAAGCACCTACAAGTCCGCCAAAAAGTCCACCTATAGCGCCTTCTACTGTCTTTTTGGGGCTGATTTCCGCAACTAATTTATGCTTGCC
>CALLXO010000262.1 GCA_937875645.1 uncultured Clostridia bacterium | reverse complement strand
AGCATAACTTTACTTATTCCACCTGTTACGTTGCCCAAAAGCGTGCGGCTGTTGTCAAAGCTACTGTTTATTAAATAGTATTGTTTATAATTTGCCACTTCGGTATTGGTGCTCGAAAGTAGCGTACTGACCCTTAAACATTTGTTTGCCATTTCCGGCGGCAAGTCCAACAGCGTCACCTTGCCTCTGTCTATACCGCATTCTACCAGCTGATGCATATGTGTTTGAGTAGAGGAAGCGTCTACCCGCCAACATTTTAATTTTTGAGGACAATCCTTGCAGGCGTTGTCCGTCACTTCGTTGCAAATGGCATAAACTGCTTTTTCCGGCGGCAATACCCCCCTTGTAAGAGATTTAAAGGTGTTTTGCATAGCAAAAAACACTTCGGACAAATCAAAAAGACGTCTGCTTAAATTGACACGCAGGCGATTTATTATGTGACGGGGCGAATATTGTGTTTTGTCGTTTCCCATTGCCGCCGAAACTCTGCGCAGTACTGTTGAAGGGATTAAACAAAAGACAGCACAACCTATCAAAGTACAGATTAGGGTAGCGGTAGTATTAAGAGCATATACCTCAAAAAAGTAAGCTAATATTACTTCGGAAAGTAGCAGCGACAAAACGGCGAGGATGCGGTGTACCGAATAAAAAGCAACAGCACATGCTGTCCATAAACAGTACACCGCTAGCATAGTGAGGTCGCCGTATGTCAAAGCAAATGCCAACCCGAGCGAGACAGCAAGACAAAAAGCACTTTTAGAGCCTACGGTAAACAGCGCAAACAAAATCAAAAAGGGCGCAAGCAAATTAAGAATGTTTACGCCAAAGTAGGATATATTTGCCAGTCCGTTAAACAAAGCAAGCAAAACTATGTATATGCAAACGCTTTCGTCTGCGCTTGCTTGATACTTTAGCCCTCTTACAAAAAGAGCGCGGAAAGCATACACGCACACATAAGCAAAGAAAACACCTACGGCGGCATTAATTAGTCTTGTCACCACTAATTGAGTGTTTATTCCGTAAAGAATATAAAACACATTAGCAACGGCAACATACAATAATAAAAGCCAACGGTTGATTTTTCGTTTTGTTTTGATATGAATTACGCTAACTACAACCATTACCGCCGCTTGAGCCAAAGCTATATAAAAGGAATTTAATCCGCCCAGCAGTCCGCTTGCAACAAAGGTGAGAGAAGGTATAATAAGCGCATCACAATAGAGCGCACCTACATAAAGCCCAAAAGCAAGCGCTCCGTCTAAATCGTCTTTAAACCTTAACAAACAAAAGCCTGCCGCCAAAGCCAAATTTGCAGCTATCTTTAACCAGATTTTTCTTTTGGACATAGCGTTCCCCTTTTTATAAGAATAATATTTTTAGGGGTGCAAAAAAGGTTTTTTTATGCAAAAATCACGCTTGTTTTGTCTTTTTTAACTTTTTTTATGTAATACCTTTAAAACATCTTGCCTATTTCTTTTTTTAGGCGGCTGATTATCTTTTTTTCTAAACGAGATATATACGATTGCGAAATGCCTAACAAGTCAGCAACTTCTTTTTGAGTTTTTTCTTCGCCGCCATCCAAACCAAACCGCAAATTTACTATCTTTCGCTCCCGCAAGGAAAGTTTTTTTAGTCCTTCTTCTAACAACTGTTTTTCTACCGATACTTCAAGGTTTCTAAAAATCAAATCGCTTTCCGTACCCAAAACGTCACCTAACAGCAATTCGTTGCCCTCTCCGTCAATATTTAACGGTTCATCAAGCGAAACTTCCGTTTTTGTCCGCACGGTTTTTCGTAAATACATCAAAATTTCGTTTTCGATACATCTGCTTGCATAGGTGGCAAGTTTTATTTTTTTTGACAAATCAAAGCTGTTGACGGCTTTAATTAACCCAATTGTCCCAATGCTGACTAAGTCTTCCAAATCAATGCCGGTGTTCTCAAATTTTTTAGCAATATAAACGACTAAACGCAAATTATGCTCTATTAAACGCTCTCTCGCTAAAGCATCGCCGGAAGCGGACAACCCTGCATAGTATATTTCCTCCTCTTGCGTCAATGGTTTGGGTAAAGCTTCCGTTCCGCAGATATACGCAACTAATCGTTGACTTAATAATGCTTTAATCAGCTTTTTAAGTAAATTCATACACTTTCCTCCGTAAGGGTAATATTGACAAGCACATCAAACTCAGAGCAACTATTGTTGCCAAAAGCCAACACGCATTTTTTTTTGACTCCGTCTATTAAAAATTCTTCAGCATCAAAAGCGAGAGCTTTTGCGCGCCCGTCCACTGTAACATAATTTATGTACCGTAAATTTTTTAATGCAGCTTCTCCTAATAAAAGTTTTTGGGCGGCGTGTTTTTTTAATTGCCGCGCAAGCGCACAGTCAGACAGAAAGCAAACGGGAATTCCGTTGTCTGTCAGCCCGTTGCCGCTGTCTAAAAAACCAATTAATTCGTAATGCTTACCGCAAGCTTTCAAGCTGATTTTGCACCCGAATTTTCTCATTTTTACTGTATTATTAATGGTTTTTACTGTCTGCCCTATCAATATGATAAAAACTATTGTTCCCAGACCAATTAATCCTAACGGTATTTTACGGACATAATTGAGCGTATCAGACAGGGTAAAGTCTATTTTTAGAAGATAAAACAACCCCATAATACTACCACCCAAAGCAAAAGTATAGACAACAAAAAGAGCAGTTGCTACAAAAAACTTCTTTGGTTTTTTTATCGGATATGCCGCTAATACCAAAACAATCAGCAACGCTGTTTTTAACAAAAACAAAAGTAACCAGTGTGCCGAAATTAGCGAAATGGCTATTGCACCCACCCCGCCTAAAACCGCGCCTAAAACAAGCCTCCACCACGGCGTAGATAGACGCAGCGTTTTAGAGACAGCAAAAAGCAGCAGCCAATCAAAAAACAGATTATCTAATAGGGCATATTCTATATAAACCCTCATAATCAAAGAATAATACAAAACTTGTTGATTAAAGGATAAAAAAGCGACGTATTTTGAAAAAAAATGCCGAAACAGTTTACAAATTATATCAATCACGCTAAACTAAAAATATGGATAGCAAAACAAGAAATTATTTTAAAGCGTTGACGGAAATGGCTCTTTTTAATGTGGAAATTCATCCGCAAATTTTTACCGAAACACTTAGCCACACACTTAATTATGATTTTGATACAGCAGTCAATTTATGGGAGTATTTTTTAGAAAAATACGAAAAAGTTTTTTATGTTATTAAAAAGGCAAATGCCGCCCTCTCTACTGATACGTTAAAACTTTTTTACGAAAAAAGCTTAACCAAAACATTAAAAATGCTGTCGGAAAATGCTGTCTTAAAAAAATATTTGCTTACAAGTAGCTTTGTTGCCTTTGACGAAACAATTAAAAACACCGTATCCCAAGCAATAGTTGCTAATAGGACAGAAAACGCAGACGAATATCTTAAGTTTTTGTGCCGTCATGAGGAGTTTGGCAAAATAATGATGGAGATAATCGTTTCCGTTCGCGAAAAATTGCTACTTAAAGCCGACAATAATTTACACTTAACCAAAAAGCAATCAACCTATTTAAACAGCTATGCCACTAAAATAAAATCCTCCGACAAAGCAGTTGTAATTCAACGCATAAAAGAAATATCTTAATAATTATATTTGCAACGGTTTAAGTTTAACTTAAACCGTTTTTTATTTAAAGTATAATAAACGCCAATAGGCAAATAATTATTAATATAGTTAGCGTCTTAATGTAGGGCTAAGCAAAAGGACGCATAATAGGAGGATATTATGTCAGGATTAATTCCTTTTAACAACACACATTCTGATTTAATTAACAGCGACTTTTTCGACAGAAGTTTTAATATGTTAGACGATTTTTTTGCCGAAAGCACGCCGTTAAGGAGAGGCTTTTTAGGTCATACCTTTAAGGTGGACGTAATAGACAGCGAAAACGAGTATACGGTAGAAGCTGAGTTGCCGGGGATAAAAAAAGAGGAAGTGGATGTCACTCTAAACGAGGGACGGTTAACAATTTCTGTTAACAGAAAGGAAAACAACGAAGAAAGCACAAAAAACTATATTCACAAGGAAAGACGTTGCACAATAATGACGCGCAACATTTATTTATCTGATTCCGACACAGACGGAATTAAAGCCACGCTGGAAAACGGCGTATTAAAGATTAGTATTCCTAAAATTATGAAAAGGGATAATTCTATCAAGGTTGAAATAGAATAATTAACGCACATTTAGCCCTAAAAGCGTTTTTTAACCCAACAAAAAAGCACTTGCTTTTTTTGTTAATCAACTTAAATATCTTCTATAATACTATGAGGATTGATATATTCGCCTTCACGAAGCATTTCAAAGTGCACATGATCTCCTTCCAATAATTCGTCAGAAGCGGTGGTGCTTACCACGCCTATTTTATCACCTGCTTCCACCTCCTGCCCCAAAACAACAGAGACCTCCTCGCCTAAGCTACAATAGCGCGAAATAATGCCGTCGTCGTGCGTTATTTCCACATAATATCCCATGCCGTAATTGTTATTAACAATTACGGCATGGGATATTA
>CALLXO010000261.1 GCA_937875645.1 uncultured Clostridia bacterium | reverse complement strand
GTTTGAATATGTCTGATGTAATTGCCGCACCTAACGGCGGCGAGGTGAGTGTTTCCGATAAGTTTGACAGCGGAACTCAAGCAAGTTTTTGTTTTGCCAACGACGAATATTTTATTGTGGGTGAGTTTTACCGTAAAGGTGGGTTTGAAATTGAAGGTCACCAATTTACTCGTGAAAGTGACAATACGGTAAATCACGCTTATGCTATTTGTTATAAGATTGAAAGCGAGCAGCAATACGGATTGTCTACCCAACCGCCTTTTGTTTTGTCTATCCCCGACCAAGTGCAAGGCATCTGCCTGACAAGGAGCGGCAAAATAGTTTTATCCACCAGCTACGGGTTACCGAGTAGCAAAATTCTTATTTGTGATTTTATTGAGTCTCTATTGCGTACTGACGGTGCTGTAAATATACTAGGCTTCAACAACGTTAACTTATATGTTTTAGGCAACGATGACATTAAAGAGAAAATCAAAGCGCCGTGTATGAGCGAAGGGATAGATTACTACAACGGAGAAGTTTATATTTTGTTTGAATCAGCGTGCAAAAAATACAATATGGTGACACGTACTCGCACCAAAAATGTATTAAGCATTGAGTTAACTTAAATGCAATATTTTTGTACAAAATTCAAACATTATCTAAATAGGAAATCGTAAAGTATAGGATAAATAAAAAACACAAAAAGAATGCCGTCAGTTTTTGACGGCATTTGCTGTTGCAATTTACTTATTGGTTTCGTTTAGTTTTGCAAGCATTTCATCAACGTCAATGCCGTGATGAGTGGCAGCTTCTTCAACGGTCTCGCCGTGAGCGGCTAAACAACCTACGCATCCCATATTATAAGAGGCAAAAACGTCAGCGGCAGCTCTGTTTGTTTGCAGCACCTGCATAATAGTCATATCTTTTGTTATCATATAAGTATCTCCTTTATGTATATTTTGTTTATTTTGTTTAAAATAATACCTTTAGCCTGTGTAAGCTAAGAAAGCAATTATTGCAATAATGCCTAATGCCGCTAACACCACCAACAGTATTTTAAAGACAGATGTAGGATATTTACCAAAAATTTTACCCGTCGCACCGTTAATGTATTGGCGATAAATCTTTTCCTTATACTTTGCGCCCGTCAAGTAAATAGGCACAAACATTGATTTAAAGGATTTTTTATTGTGAACTATATTCATATTTAGATAGTCCAATTTATCGGCATGGTAGCTACGCATAATTTCCTGCTTTATTGTTTCGCGCATCCTGTCTTCGGCTGTTTTAAAGGCGGAAAAAGGGTCTATCGTATAGTGGTTTGCCAAAAAACCGGCAAGATACTCGTTTGAGTATACGGTGTAAAGGGTTTGCGGATAAGGCATTAGCTTAGCAATAGTTCTGTCCGATACAAAGTTACTTGCGTTTATAATGATGTCGTCAAAAAAATTTTTGCGCATACCTTCAACGTTAAACCATCGTACGTGAGTTGTAGTATGTACATGTCCCTTTGAGTCGGTGTGAGTGGTAGTGTATGTTTTGCCTAACCTTCCCTTATAATTTGTCATTGTATGACTGTCAAAAGTCCAAATGGGATAATAAACACCGTTGGGTTTTTTTAGTTTAAGCTCCTTTTTAAAGGCGCGCGCTGCAAACCAACGGCTCTTTATCCATTTGATGCAATATTCCTTGGCTTTTTTGCCGTCAAACATGAAAGGTATTAAGCTGTCCGGTTTAACGCTGTCTATTTCCGATTGATTTACCACCAGCGGACTGTCACAAAAAGGACAGAGAAAAGCAATTTCCTTGTTGTGCAAAATTTCTGTCGCACCGCAATTTGTGCAGGTAACGGTTTTTACCTTGTCTTCCCGCCCGAATTTATGCGCAGTTAGTTCGCTAAAATCACGCTCCATTACAAAAGCGTCTGATTGAATGTTTTGAGTATAACCGCAATATTTGCATATTAGTTTGCTAGTGTTTGGGTCATATGCCATATTTGCGCCGCAACCGCCGCATTTAAAATTACCTATTGATTTTTTTACCTGTTTCTTTTCCTCTGCAAAATATTGGTCTTCAACCATTTTTCACCTCTAATTGGGTAAATAAGGGTCGTCGCATATCGACTCTTTTTAAAGCTTTGTGCCGCAGTTGTGGCAGAATTTTTTACCTGATGCAACTTCTGTACCGCATTTGGCACACGCATTTTTTGATGCACTTTGTTTTGAGCCGCATTCGGGACAGAATTTTGCGCCTGCAGCAATTTGTTTGCCGCAATTTGTGCAAAAACTTTTGGGAGCTTCCTTTTTTTCTTCCTCTGAGGCATCTTTTGCGTTTGCGATATTAGAAAAAGTTGCGGCATTTGCTTGACCGAACATCTGTCCCATGCCTACTCCCATAAACGCACCTACAGAACCTTGATTTTTTGCGGCGTCTCCTAAAGCATCGGCAGCCTTCTTTTGAGCGTATGTACCCATTTTATCGCCTAAAATACCCAACTGGGTACGTTCGTCAAGAGCTTTTTCGACAGCTTCGGGTAAGCTCACATTTTCGAGAATAAAAGTTGTGATAGCTAAACCTAATTCGTTAAATTTGTCAAATACGTGTTTAGTAACTTTTTCGCCAAATTCCTGAAGGTTTGCTGTCATGTCTAATACGCCTACTTTGCTTTCGGCAATTGTATCAGACAGCTGACTTACTATAATACTTTTTAAATGGTTGTTAATATCAGAAGTTGTAAAAGTGCTTCTAGTGCCAAATAATTCCTTAAGAAATTTGCCGGCGTCAGACACCCTAAAAGCATAAGTGCCGTAAGCTTTGAGCCTTATCATACCAAAATCAGCGTCACGCATAATAACGGGATTTTGCGTACCCCATTTTTGGTTGGTAAACTGTTTTGTATTTACAAAGTAGACGTCGCTTTTTACTACTACATCTCGTCCTTGATATAAAAGACTACGCATGCCTGACAACAACGGCAAATTGCCGGTGCTTAAAGTATACTGTCCCGGTCCAAAAACGTCAGCTATTTTGCCCTTATTGACAAATACGGCAACTTGACTCTCTCTTACGGTAAGCTTACTGCCCGACATAATCTCCCATTTTTTGTTGGGCATAGTAAAACGGTGTACTAAGGTATCATTGGTATCGTCCTGCCAGTCCACCACCTTCCACATTTGACTTCTTAATCCCATAATGCGTATCTCCTTATTACTAAATTACTAAAATTATACTTTTTTATTATAGCACTTAGCCTAGTAATAGGCAAGTTTTTTGTCAAAAATTAGGTCATATAGGTAATTAATTACCAAAAAACTTAATCGCGTTGACACGTAAACTTAAAACAGTTATAATAATGCTAATAAAATATACGAGGATTTATGCACATTAAAGGAATATTAAACAAAACTGACCATACATTTTTAAAAACCGATGCAACGAAACAACAAATTAAAAACACAATTGACGATGCTGTAAATTTCGGTACAGCTTCTGTTTGCATACCGCCCTCTTTTGTAAAAGAGGCAAAGAGCTTTATAGGTGACAAAATAAAAATTTGCACAGTGATTGGATTCCCCAATGGTTACAATACCACTCAAACAAAGATATTTGAAGCTAAAGATGCGGTTAATAACGGTGCTGACGAATTGGATATGGTTATTAATATCGGTTGGGTAAAAGACGGTTTATTTGACAAAATAAAGGAAGAAATAAACGCAATAAAAGCGGCGGTTCCAAACACAGTCTTAAAGGTAATAATAGAAACGTGCTTACTAACTAAAGTGGAAATAGCAACATTATGCCGCATAATTAATGAGACAAATGCCGAATATATTAAGACAAGCACTGGTTTTTCCTTTGCCGGCGCAAATAAGGAAGATATTTTGTTAATCAAACAAAATATTGACAAATCTAAAAAGATAAAAGCGGCAGGGGGCATCAAAAGCTTAAAAGACGCCGAGGAGTTTATTTTATTAGGTTGCAGTCGCTTAGGTGCAAGCAGTATTGTTGCCGCAGCTAAAGAAAATAAGACTGATTAAGGAGAATTATGGCTACACCTCACATAAACGCAGACAAAAACGATTTTGCAAAAACGGTACTCATGCCTGGTGACCCTTTGCGTGCTAAATTTGTTGCTGACAATTTTTTGGAGGAAAAAAGATTGGTTAACAATGTGCGTGGCGTACAAGGTTATACCGGTTTGTATAAAGGCAAAAAAGTATCGGTAATGGCAAGCGGCATGGGTATACCCAGTATGGCAATTTACGCTCAGGAATTATTTAGCAAATTTGGCGTGGAGACTATTATTAGGATAGGTAGTGCAGGGGGCATAGCGGACAACATTAACTTAAAAGATATCGTTTTGGCACAAGCAGCTTGCACGGACAGCAATTTTGTAAAAAGTTTTAAAATGCCCGGCACTTATGCTCCGATAGCTAATTTTGATTTGCTTAAAAAAGCGCATTCTGTTGCGCAGCAAAAAGGATTTAGTGTTTATGTCGGCAATATATTGAGTAGCGACGTGTTTTATAGCAATGATGTAGCTTCGTGGCAAAAAATGAATGTTTTAGCGGTGGAAATGGAGAGTGCCGCGCTTTATTCTGTGGCGGCTTTTTTCAACAAAAAAGCGCTGTGCATTTGCACAATTAGCGATTGTCCTTTAAAGGGGTTAGAACTTAATGCAGGCGAGCGTCAAACAGGTTTTGTTCAAATGATAGAGCTTGCGCTGGAAATTGCCGATTAACTAATACTTTACAAAAACCACAAGGAGTCAATTTTGGGAAAACGTGTATTTTTGATAGTTTTAGACAGCTTTGGTATTGGTGCCGCTCCCGATGCCAAAAAATACAATGACGAAGGGGCAAATACGCTTAAAGCGGTAAGCAAGAGCAAGTATTTTAATGCGCCCAACCTTAAAAAATTGGGGTTATTTAATATCGAAGGAGTGGATTTTGGCAAAAAAAGCGTTGCGCCTATTGGCTGTTTTGCTCGCATGCAAGAGCTTTCGGCGGCAAAAGACACCACTCACGGTCATTGGGAAATAGCTGGTATAATAAGCGAAAAGCCTATGCCCACTTATCCATTGGGTTTTAGTGAGGAAGTAATAAATAAGCTGCAGCTTGCTACCGGCCGCAAAGTTGTTTGCAACAAGCCTTATTCGGGCACGCAAGTTATACTTGATTATGGCGAAGAGCATATAAAAAGCGGCAATATTATTGTTTATACCTCTGCGGACAGCGTTATGCAAATTGCTGCGCACGAAAGTGTAATAAGCTTGCCCGAGCTGTACAAAATTTGCCAAAAAGCACGGGATATTATGCAGGGAGATGATGGAGTAGGACGGATAATAGCACGTCCTTTTGTGGGACGCTTTCCTGATTTTGTGCGTACGCAAAACAGAAGGGATTTTTCCTTGTCGCCGCCCAAAGATACAATACTGGATGTATTGGATAAACAGGGTTACGATACAATTGCGGTGGGTAAAATATCTGATATTTTTTGCGGACGGGGTATTGACGAGAGCGTACACACTTCCAACAATTATGACGGCATGCAGCAAATTATTAAATATCAGGACAAGAGATTTGAGGGTCTCTGTTTTGTCAACCTTATGGATTTTGACTCATTGTACGGTCACCGCAACAATGTTGACGGCTACGCAACGGCTGTAAGCGAATTTGATGTACAACTGAGTAAATTTTTAGACAACATGCAAAAACAGGATATTTTAATTATTACAGCAGACCACGGTTGCGACCCTTCCAACAGCGGTACCGATCACACGAGGGAATATGTGCCTATGCTTATGGTGGGCGAGAGCGTAAAAAGCAACTTAGACTTAAAGACGAGGAAAGGTTTTTGCGACATAGGTTCCTCCATTTGCGAAATTTTCGGGCTGGAAAATACGTTAGAGGGCAAGAGTTTTTGGAGCAAAATAAAAAAAGATGACTGAGAAGGAAATTAGACAGCTTATAAGCATTGCGTTAGATGCTTTAAAAAACAGTTATGCGCCTTATTCTAACTTTAATGTCGGCGCAGCTTTACTCACTACAAAAGGCAATGTATACAGGGGATGCAATATCGAAAATGCCGCCGCTTCTCCTACAATTTGCGCCGAAAGGACGGCAATTTATTGTGCGATGAACAATGGCGAAAATAAGTTTAAGGCAATAGCTATTGTTGGCGGAAAAAACGGCAATTGCAACGAGTTTTGCCCTCCTTGCGGAGTATGCAGGCAAGTAATGAAGGAGTTTTGCGGCAAGGATTTTCTTGTTATTTTTGGCGATAAAAACTTAAATTATAAAACATATTTATTAGACCAACTTTTGCCGCACGCTTTTTAAGTAGTAGATTAATTCAGTTTTTCCGCTAATTTTATGAGGAGGAGACAATAAAATTTAGCGTTAAAAGCTTAAGTATAATAAGCAAATAGGAGGTTTGTTATGAGAATGTTTGATATTTTACGCGACAAACGAGAGGGCAAGGCTTTATCAAAGTCGCAGATACAATTTTTTGTAGATGGGATAGTGGATGGTTCTATCCCCGATTATCAGATTTCGGCGTTGTTAATGGCAATTTGTATAAAGGGCATGACAGAGGAGGAAACTGTAGACCTTACCTTAAGCATGGCAAACAGCGGCGAAAAGGTGGATTTATCCTCAGTAGAGGGGATAAAAGTGGATAAGCACAGCACAGGAGGCGTGGGAGACAAATCAACGCTTGTGGTAGTGCCTATTGTAGCTGCTTGCGGCGTTAAGGTTGCAAAAATGAGCGGAAGGGGCTTGGGGCACACCGGCGGTACAATAGACAAGTTGGAATCTATTCAGGGATACAACACCAACATAGACAGACAAAAATTTGTGGACATAGTAAACAGAGTGGGCGCAAGCATTATAAGTCAATCGGGAGATATGGTACCTGCTGACAAAAAAATGTATGCTTTGCGGGACGTTA
>CALLXO010000260.1 GCA_937875645.1 uncultured Clostridia bacterium | reverse complement strand
ACCCTCAGAGCTTCAATCAATAGGAAAAAGCGCCTTTTACGGATGCAAATCGCTCGAATACATAAAGATACCTGATAGTATAACGATAATAGAAACTGATACTTTTGGTGCTTCGGGACTAAAAAGCGTGGTTATACCAAACAGTGTAACAGAAATAGGCTTCGGGGCGTTTGCTGATTGTTATTGTATGACTGTAGTCTTGCCGGATAGTGTTAAAACGATCGGATCCAAAGCTTTCGAGTTCTGTACAATATATACAAATAGCAAAACTTGGCTTGACGGTTGGCATAAGCAACAATTTCATTCTACTGTAGACCCTGATTGTATTATTGGCGGCGTTATTTTTTACGGTTGTGAATTTAAATATGATGAAGATAATCAACCTTATGTATATTCCTTCAATTTAAAATTTTCTCTTGATGTTGATTATACGGAATGGACAATAAGCGACAATACGAAAGACAAAATAATACCATACAGAGAGGGTTATACCTTTGCAGGTTGGGCAACGGAGGAAGGCAGTAATTACTCTCTTTACGATGGGCATTCCTTCTTGGGAATGGCCTACCTTTGACGTTACCGCTTCCTTGTCATTTGAGGAAATAAAGGAAATACCCTACGGCACAGACTTATACGCAGTTTGGATACCTATTTAATAACATTGGTTAATACATCTTTTTAATACTACAAAAATGTCCGTTTGAAATAAGATAGACAGTTTTGTTAGGTAGGTTTAACCGATTAGCCCCCTACTTAATAGACATACATAATAGCACTTTTACCTTGATTACCCTCATGTTCTTGTTTTTGTTGATAAGGTTAACAACCAGTATATTTTATCGAATAGGTTTAAGT
Source organism: uncultured Clostridia bacterium (assembly GCA_937875645.1). Classification (GTDB taxonomy): domain Bacteria; phylum Bacillota; class Clostridia; order Christensenellales; family CAG-314; genus SFEB01. The sequence continues at coordinate 1,646 of CALLXO010000260.1, read as the reverse complement.
ATATTTGGCAAAAACAAGAACATAGGTTTTAATTGATTGTTTTTAGTTTAACCATTTGTTATGTTTTCGTTAGTTGGAGGTTTTAGCCGATTGCGGGATAAAGGTTGCCCAAAATTGCTACTGACATGCTCACGTAAATCGAAAGGGAAAGGACGTCTACAATTGTAGTAATAAAAGGACTTGTAACAACGGCAGGGTCAAGTTTGCATGCCTTGGCAATTATCGGCAAAGCGCAGCCTACTATTTTAGCCAATAACACCGTTAAAAACATAGTCAGACATATTACAGCCGCTATTAAAAAGCCACTTTCTACATTATACAGTCTATCAATAACCATAAGCTTAACAAAAGTAGCGGCGGCAAGCGTGGTGCTCATTATGACCGCAACACGCATTTCTTTCCACATCACCTTTAAAAAATCTTTTAATTTTACTTCGCCCAAAGCAAGGCTTCGGATTATGGTTACAGATGATTGACTACCTGCGTTTCCGCCTGTATCCATAAGCATTGGAATACAGCCAGTCAGAATAATTCCAACAACAGGTAAGTTTAATACATCTTCATTGCTGTTGATAATGAGTCCGGTAAAAGTTGCAGAAATTAAGAGAATAAGTAACCAAGGCATACGGTTTAACCATAGTCTCCAAACGCTTGTTTTTAGATATGGCGTATGAGTAGGCGTAATTGCCGCCATTTTTTGAATATCTTCCGTTGCCTCCTCCTCAATAACGTCAATAATATCGTCAATGGTGATAATGCCTACCATTCGTTCCTCGCCGTCCACAACAGGTATGCTCAAAATATCATATTTTGTTATTGTTCTCGAAACGTCCTCTTGGTCGGCGTGCGTTGTCGTAAAAATGACGTTGGTTGTCATTATGTCGTCAATAAGAGTGTCAGGCTGCGCCAATAGCAAATCCTTGATAGAAACAACACCTATCAGGTGCTTTGTTGCATCCACGCAATAACAAGAGTTGACCGTCTCTTTAAAGTCGCCTATTTTCCGTATCCTTTCTAAAGCTTGATTTACCGTCATGCCTTGTTTTAAGTCAAGATACTCCGACGTCATAATGCTGCCTGCGCTGTTGTCGGGGTAGGCTAAAAACTTATTTATTTCTGTCCTTAATTCTGGTTTAGTGGATTTAAGAATTTTTTTGACAACATTAGCAGGCATTGCCTCAATTAGGTCAACGGTGTCGTCCATAAATAATTCATTGACAATATTGGTAATTTCTTTTTCTGAAATAATCTCAACTATTTTTTGTTGAGTTTGAGTATTTAGGTATGAAAAAACTTCCGCCGCATCATCGGTTTTTAACAATCGGAACAGTTTAATAGCACATTCTAAATTGATTTCTTCCAGTAAAGTTGCAATATCCACGTTGTTCATGCTGTCCAGCAGTCCCGTAACTTGAGAAATTTTCTTCTCTTTTAACAAGTCCAAAATTTCCATTGTTCACCTCCAATTAAACGAAAGTTGTATAAGACAAATTATATTATTCTTTTACAGCGTTTATTCGATATATTTTCCTCTTACCTATTGGTATATTTTAGCTTTTTGCCATTTAACAATTATTTACCTAATTTTAGCCTTATTAATAAAAAAGTCAATCGTTTAATATCAAAAATTATTATTTTACACAAAA
>CALLXO010000259.1 GCA_937875645.1 uncultured Clostridia bacterium | reverse complement strand
TTTGCGGCGTGATGGGCAGTAAATTTATTAAATATTAATAACAAGTATTTTTTTCATTTTGCTCATACTAACAACTTGCGCAAAAAAAATAATAATGTGCTACTACATAATATTAGGTGCATAAGTAAAAAAATTAATGGATATCAATAAAATCCGATGGCAACGTCGGATTTTATTGATATATTTACTTTTAAATTAAATCAAATTATCAAGAAAAATCAAACAAATTTATGACGGTGTTGCAAACTATATCCGTCATTTTTTGATAGTCAATGTATTCGTGTTTGTCAAAAACACTCTCGTGCGAAAAAGACTGAATGATGTTCATAGCTAAATGAATTTTTTCGCGCTTATCAGAAATATCAATTTTAAGTATGTCGAGCTTTTCCGCAATTTTTAGTGTTATGATTTTTCGCAAGTTCGGTTTGTCAGGCAGAGCATTTATGCCTATGATAATGGGCTTTGGCTGTTCGGTGCCTGCTTATAATAAATACCCGCACGCTTTCCACTCAAAACGAAAGGACCACAACCATTAGAGTTATACCGTTTTTTTGCTGCGGTGCAAAATTGCCAATACTCACCGCTATTGCCGGCGGTATAGTCGTTAGATTTGGATATTCTTCCGCCGATATTATAACTTACTCGATATATCTGTTAGGTATAGTTGTAGCAATATTAAGCATTTTGTTTATGCGTAATACCTTTATGCGAGGAGAAACACCGCCTTTTATTATGGAATTGCCTCCTTATCGAAAGCCGCAATTCAAAAGTCTTATGATACATATGTGGGATAAACTTAAACACTTTGTCAAAAAAGCATTTACTGTAATTTTAGCTTCGACAATAGTAATTTGGTTTATCAGCCATTTCCGTTTTTCGTGGAAATTTTTACCTGACGAAAGGATAAACGAAAGCATTTTAGCTAATATAGGTATGCTTATTCAGCCTATTTTTACTCCCTTGGGGTTTGGTAGTCAGCTTAACAACTGGGGGTGGGTTTTTGTCGTGTCGGCGGCAATGGGTTTAATTGCTAAGGAAAATGTTATTGCCGCTTTTGGTATTTTGGCAGCTTGCATAGTCGGTTTTGTTGGCGACGAAGCGTTAGGCGGTATTGATGCGGTAGTGCAAATGATATCGGCGACAGGCATCACGCCGCAAGCTTTACTTGCGTTTATAGCTTTTAATATGCTGACAATACCTTGCTTTGCAGCGGTTGCAACCGCAAAAGCGGAATTAGCCGACAAGAAAAGTTTTGTAACAACGCTGCTCTTTTGGATAACAACATCATATTTTATTTCAATGATGATTTATCTAATAGGCAGTTGGTGGTGGACTTCTTTCATTTTTGCTGCGTTGTTTATTGTTGTGGTTTTAGTCATTATTTATATTAATGAGCAGGATAAAAAACAGCATTAAAAAAGAGTAATTATAAGGAGAGAATAATGGAGCTTATAGAAATAATAATAGTTGCTGCTGCCGCCACTGTGGTAATAGGCGTTTTGATAAGCAGTATAATAAAAAAACGAAAAGGAAAAAATTATTGCTGCAATTGCAGTTCTTGCCCTTATCATATTGATTGCGAAAAGAAAAATGATAATTAAAAATTTATTATCAAAAACACGTTTTTAATGTATAATAAGCACATGGAAAACAAAAAAGACGAACAAATAAAGTTAAGCATAAAAAAACAATTAATTTGGTTTTGTGTTATTGTAGTTATTTTGGTTTTACTTGCTTTTTTACAATCAAGCCCGAGTATTAGCGAGTGGTGGACAAAAACAATTAGCAGGGGTTGGATTTGGTTGTTTGGCAATATTTTTGGATGGTTGCCTGTAAGTGTATACGAAATTTTGGTTTTTATAGCCGTTGTTGCTGTAATCGTTTTGATTATCACAATTATTAAAAATTTAGTAAAACGCAAAGGAAAAGCGGCTTTAAAGTTGTTTTTGAATGGGGTATGCATTGCTTTAAGTATTGTATGCTTGTATAGTGCTATTGCAAATTTTTCCTACAACAGAAAGGAGTTGCCGATAAGTGTATTTAATGGCGAAATAAATAGGGAAGAAGTAGAGGAGATAGCAGAATATTATATTTTTAAAATAAACGCTGTTTCGGCACGTTTAGAGAGAGACGAAAACAATTGTGTAATTTCACCGTACTCGACACGTCAGTTGTCGCGTGCGCTGTCCGAGCAGTTTAAAAGGCTAAATAACGATTATTTTAGTCCCTTTACGCCGCAAGCAAAAGGTATATTGACAAGTTTTATTATGAGCGAAACGCATATTACCGGCATATTTTTTGCACCAACAGGTGAGCCAAATGTAAATACGATTAGCCCTGCAGCGGGGTTGCCTGTCACTATGGCGCACGAGATGGCACACGCTAAAGGTGTTATGCGGGAAAACGACGCAAATATGACGGCTTATTATATATGTTTGACAGCGGAGGACGATTATATTTTATACAGTGGACTATACTCTTTAGTTTATCGAGTGTTAGCGGCGGTTTCCTACTATCCCGACAGTTTGAGCAGTTATAAGGAGCTTCTCCTTATGCTTGACGAGGATATACGTGACGAGTTAGATTTTGAAAGGGAGTATTGGAATCAGCACAGCTCTTTAAGCAAGATTGAAAACAAAATAAATGATTTTTTCCTTAAACTCAGCGGTGAAAAAGGGGGTACAGACAGTTACCTTGACAAAAACGCAAATATTTACGACGAAAATAACAAGGACGGCGACGGCAGACCGATAGCGACAGTGATAGATTTTTCCCGCACGCAAAGACTAATTTTTATGCTTTTTAAAAACGCCCAGATTTAATTTACTAATAATGTATAAATTTGTTAAATTTTTAGCTAAGATTTATTACAGCAAGGGTTAATTTTGTTGAAAAACAATATATGTTGTGTTATAATCTTAGCCGAGGTTTTTTACTTGAAAAAAGGCTGGATAGTTTATAATGCATTTTGTTACGTTGAGTCTACTGCAAAGTGCATACAAAGGTTATATGACGCTTTGACAAAAAAAGGTTTTGAGATAAGCATTGTCAAGCATAGTGACATTAAGCTTTGTTTTGATAACGAGGGCGATATTTCGCCCCTTTTGGGTTTGGAAAAACCACTTTTCTGCATTTATTGGGATAAGGATGCCCTTTTAGCGCATATGTTGGAAAAATGGGGTGTAAGGGTCTTTAATAAGGCAAAAGTACTTGAGATTTGTGACAACAAAGGAAAGGCTTTTTTTGCGTTAAGCAACAACGGCATTGCTATGCCAAAAACTATAATTTCTCCTTTGGTTTATCCAGCTAACAGCGAAGAAAACGATATTTTTGCGCAATATGTTGCCGATACGTTAGGGTTTCCGTTGATTGTTAAGGAAAGCTACGGCAGTTTTGGCGCACAAGTGCACATTGCGGAAGATTTTTCTAAACTAAAAGAATTGCGCAAAAAGCTATTACATAATCATCACCTGTATCAACAGTATATTAAAAACAGCAAAGGGAAGGATTTGAGAGTATTTGTAATAGGCGGCGAGCCAATTTGCGCTATGATGCGAAATAACGATAAAGATTTTAGAGCAAATATAGAATTAGGCGGAAAAGGCACGCCTTATACTTTAAACAAAAACCAAGCGAATTTGGCTGAAAAAATAAGCAATATCCTCGGCGCAGACTTTGTTGGTGTTGACTTTCTTTTTGATATAGAGGGTTTAAAGCTGTGCGAAGTAAACGCAAATGCGCATTTTTTAGGCATTGAAGCGGTTACAGGCGTCAATATTGCAGACACTTATGCACAGCATATATTTAACACGGTGACAAATGGATTTTAAAGAAGCATACAAAAAAATATTAAGAGAAATTGACTTAAACAAGCAACGTGAAAATGTTGCAGTTGTAGGTGCAACAAAGACAAAGGATATTGCATTAATAAAAGAGGCAGCAGCGGCAGGACTCACTATCGTCGGCGAAAACAGAGCGCAAGAGTTTATTGCTAAATACGAAAAAGTAAAGGGCCTTAGCTGGCACTTTATCGGCGCATTACAGACAAACAAAGTTAAATACATTGTGGATAAGGTGGACATGATACATTCCGTCGACAGGGTTTTCTTAGCTCAAGAAATTAACAAACAATGTCAAAAAATAAACAAAATAATGCCTGTTTTAGTGGAAGTAAATATAGGCGGTGAAGAAACTAAAAGCGGTGTTTTGCCAGATAAACTATTTGATTTAATAGAGGAAATTATTAAATATCCTTACTTAAAAATAAACGGTCTAATGACGGTATTGCCTATAAATGCATCTCAAGATTTATACAAAAAAATGAACAATCTCTTTTTAAGCACAAAGGCAAGTTATCCCCAATTAGATATAAAATGGCTGAGCATGGGTATGAGCGGCGATTATATAACTGCCCTCCGTTGCGGTGCAAATATGGTGCGTTTAGGTTCAGTATTATTTGGCGAAAGAAACTACAATTAAGGAAAAAATGAAAAAAATTAAATTGAACAAAAAAAATGTGATTTTTCTGCTAATTTGCCTTGCGGTTGTCGTTTTGGGCGTTGTAGGTGACCAAGTGACTAAAGGGTATTTCCAAAACCAATATGACAAAGGAAATCTTCCCATTGTCATAGTACCTGATTTTCTCGAATTTACTTTTGTTTTAAACAACGGCGCAGCATGGGGAAGTTTAAGCGGAAACAATATACTCTTTTTCGTTTTGACAGTTGTCGCTTTACCTATTTTTTGCTATTTTATTTTTGTACGTTTAAAGGGCGGTGCTTTTAGCGCTATGGGTTTTGCTTTTGTTGTTTCGGGGACAATAGGCAATGCCATTGACAGGGCGTATTACGGCGACGGTTTTTTTAACGGAGCGGTGCGTGACTTTTTGGCTACCAAATTTTTAGGCAGATTGGATTTTGTATGTAATATTGCCGATATTCTTTTAAATGTCGGTGTTATTATGGTTATTTTAGGCATGTTGTTTGTTGACGTTGACGCCATATTTAAAAAACATCCCAAAAAATCGGGCATTGAAGGCGATACAAAAGCAGAAGCGCAAAGCCAAAAATTTCTATATGAAGATAAGAAGGAAAATAAGTTAGACAAAAACAAAAAAAGCCTTACGGAAAATGGAAATTCCGACACCATCAATAATCAGACAAAGAATACGGACGTATATTCAGACGGAGAAAGTGATGACAACGGCGGAACAAGCAATTAAGCATTTAGTTGTCGGTGAGGAAAACAGCGGCGACCGATTAGACGTTTTTGTGTCGGAAGAGTTGGAGATAAGCCGATCCCACGCTCAAAAACTCATAAAAGAGGGTTTTGTTTCTGTTAATAATTTAGTTTTCACCAAAGTATCAAAAACGGTTAAGACAGGGCAGGATGCAACAGTTTTGTTGCCGCAACCTAAACCCGTTGAGATAATTCCACAGGATATCCCACTCGACATAGTTTATGAGGACGAATATTTAGCGATAGTTAACAAACAGCAGGGGCTTACTGTTCACCCGGCTGGCGAGAGTTTTACTAACACTCTTGTAAATGCACTTTTGTTTAAAATAAAAAATTTGAGCAGCATAAACGGCGACGTGCGCCGCGGTATTGTGCATAGGTTGGACAAAAGCGGACTAATGGTAGTTGCAAAAAACGATTTTGCACACGTCAATTTATCGAGCCAGATAGAAAAAAAGGAGTGCCGACGCATTTATTTCGCTCTTGTGGAAGGCGTTTTAAAAACCGACAGCGGCACAATAAATAAGCCAATAGCAAGGAGCAAGTCGGACAGAAAAAAAATGGCAGTGGATACTAACGGCAAAAAGGCAACTACTTTGTACGAAGTAATTAACCGCTATACTGATAATACGCTTGTTCAGTTTGAATTAAAGACAGGACGAACTCACCAAATTAGGGTGCATTCGAGTTTTTTAGGGCATCCGATAGTGGGGGATAAAGCTTACGGGTTTAAAAAACAAAAATTTAATTTGCAGGGGCAGTTGCTTCATAGCAAGATTATTGAGTTTACACACCCCTATTCAAAAGAGATTATGCGCTTTGAAAGCCCGTTACCTGATTATTTTTTAAAAGTGTTAAGCTCGATACAGAGCTAGTAACGCCAACAAAAGTATAAAATAATGTTTACTTTTGTATAAGTTTATTATAGAATACATAAGAGGAGATTATGGCGTACAAAAACCTTATCAGTTTAAAATCAATAAGCGATACCGAGATAAGGCAGATATTAGATATTGCTGCCGAGATGAAACGTATTGTTTTGTCCCGTGTTAAGCGTGGACCTCAACTTATGGGCAAGGTGTTGGCAGTGGCAGGTGATTTTTCGCCCATGCAAAAAGCTGCACTGACCTTATCCATTAATTATTTATCAGGTATCTCAACTGTTGTGGAAAAAGAACTGACAATGGACGATTTGTTCAGTTTAAAGCTTATGGGGGCAGATTTTATCATAACCAAAGGCGACGAGGTTTTTTTTAACGAAGCGGCAAACAAATGCGGCGGCGGTATCATAAATTACGGCGGCGGAGGGGAAAACCCTTTAGAAGTTTTGCTTTATCTGTTTTCGATAAAACAGACGATTGAGACATTAAACTCTATTGACGTATCTGTATTAGGCGACATAAACAAGGACAGCACGGCGGCAGATTTATGCGAGGTGTTAAGCCGCTTTGAGTCGCGTGTTTCCGTTTATTCTGCCGATAAAAACCTTAATAGCGCCTTCAAACAAAAAAATTTACGAGTATACAGCGATGTAAATATGGCAGTATCGGGAGCTGACGCTATTATCGATTTGGGGTGTGTTGAAAAGGATAATTTTGCCTACTATGCAAATTATATGGGACTGACTACCGAAATACTAAAATTGGCACAGCAAAATGTCCCGTTGTTTAACCGTAAAACAGTATTTGATAAGGATTCTGCACGCAATATTATTTATCCCTTTTCCACAGCGGACGAAAATTTTTCTAACTTAACTGCAATAACAATGGCTTTACTGTATTTACTTAACAGAAATTAAAGATAAGCAAATTAATACAAAAAGGTGAATTATGAGAAAAACAATTGAAAACATTATTATCGGAATTTTGATAGTATCTTTGATACTGACAGTATTAGGAGTGGTATTAGCCAACGACGTTTTGACAAAAGCAGCGGTTGTTGTGCTTATGTTGGTTGCCATTACTTACGCCGTTTTACAAGTTATGGATTACTTCGATATGCTAAAATTAGACGACAAAAAAAAGCAGAAATCATCCTTTTGGTTTATGATAATTTCAGTAGCTGTGGCATTAACGATAATTTGCGTAGGTATCTTTGTATTAGCAGGTAAACTATTGCAATAATAATTTTTTAACGTAAAAACCGACGGAAAATTTTTCCGTCGGTTTATAGTACATTGAATTAAAGCTATATTTATTGTTGTGTTATTAAAAATTCAAT
>CALLXO010000258.1 GCA_937875645.1 uncultured Clostridia bacterium | reverse complement strand
AGCAACAGCAATACAACCACAGCTATCGAAATATAGGTTACGGTTTTTGTCGTTTGGTATGATACTTCAAAAAAAGCTAATAAAGATAACATAATTTGCCTCCAAAAAACCCCGCATACTTTGCGGGGTATAAAATTTGGAAAACACCAAAATTTTTATTTCCTACGCAAGCATTATCTTGACCAGGTTCAAAGGGTATAATCTCAGCCTTTCGGCACCCCCAATATGCGATTTTATATTTGATTATAAGTTAACATTAAAATCAAAATCTGTCAACATAATTTGCCCCATAAATTTAATAAACAGGCAAACAACGCAACAAAGATAAAATTATAAGGACAAAATAGAGTAAAATAATTATTTTTGTGATAAAATAGAATAGTTATGGAAAGTTTTTACGCTTTTATAAACAGAATGAAATACATAAACCGTTGGGGGCTTATGCGCAACACCCAGAGGGAAAATTTGACGGAGCATTCCTATATGGTTGCTGTTGTTGCGCATGCACTTGCTTTAATATCAAATATTTATTTCGGCAATAACCTTAACGCCGAAAAAATTGCAGTTAAAGCGCTCTTTCATGATGCCAGCGAAATAATGACAGGCGATATGCCTACTCCCGTAAAATACCTAAATGATGAGATAACAGCCGATTACAAAAAGATTGAAGAGCTAGCTAAAAGCCGTTTAATAGGGTTACTTCCGCAAAAAATGCAAGCGGCTTACATAGAGGTTTTTGAAGAAAATAATGGTCAAAATTTTGTTAAATATGCTGATAAGCTTTGTGCATACATAAAATGTACGGAGGAACTCAAATTTGGAAATACCGAATTTAAAAACGCAAAAGAGAGTATTTTTAATCAGCTTACGGCATATAAAAGCCCAGAGGTCAACTTTTTTTTGGAACACTTTATGGACTCCTTTCATTTGACTTTGGACGAATTAAAACTATGAGCTTTTTAGTTGTTGAAGGTGCTTCTCTAAAATACCCCTACGATGAATTTGACGCTTTTAGCGATATTTCTTTTGTTGCTAATAGGGGCGAAACAGTAAGCTTAATATTAGGCGCACAAGGGGGCAAAACAAGTTTAGCTAAAACGTTTATGGGTTTGACGCATTTAAGCAGCGGCAAAATAGAGATAGAGGGCAATAGCCTATCTTTAATTAAGCCGTGCGACAGAAATATTGCCTATATAACGTTACCGCTTTTATATGCTAAAAAAACGGTGGAAAAAAACATTGCCTTCGGGCTAGAAAGCCGAAAGTATGACAAAAATACCATAAAAAACCTTACAC
>CALLXO010000257.1 GCA_937875645.1 uncultured Clostridia bacterium | reverse complement strand
ACATCGAAACCAACGAAATGCTTTTATGTGGCGTGGGCGAGACTCAGTTGGATATTCTTTGCCGCAAATTAAAAAACAAATTTGGTGTGGAAGCTATTTTGAAGGAACCGCGTATAGCTTACCGTGAGACTATTAAAAAAACGTCGGAAGCGGAAGGCAAGCATAAAAAACAATCAGGCGGCGCAGGTCAATTTGGCGTGTGTATGATTAAGTTTGAGCCAGGCGCAAACGACGGTGAGTTTGAATTTGTAGACGCCGTAGTGGGCGGAGCGGTCCCCCGACAGTTTATACCTGCTGTCGAAAAAGGACTGAAAGAAGCTATTAAAACCGGCGTACTCGCTGGCTATCCCATGGTCAATTTAAAATGCACACTGTTTGACGGAAAATACCACCCTGTTGACTCAAAGGAAATTGCCTTTGTATCGGCGGCAAAATTAGCATACAATGACGGTATTCCAAAAGCAAACCCCGTTTTACTCGAACCTATTTACACTCTTAAAATTTCTGTTCCCGAAAGTTTTATGGGAGACATTTTAGGCGATTTAAACAAACGCCGTGGCAGAGTATTAGGTATGGAAGCGCAAAACGGAAAACAGATAATAAATGCTGAATGCCCCTTGGGTGAAATCACCAAATATGCGACGGATTTACGCAGTATGACGCAAGGCAGAGGTATATATACTACAGAGTTTACCCGCTATGAGGAAGTACCGCCAACCAGTGTTACAAAAATAATAGAAGACGCCAAAAAATTCTTAGCGGAAAAAGAAGCTTAATAGCAAAAATGACCGACGTTATATGCGTCGGTTTTTTGTTGCAAGAAAGCAAAAAAAGAGCCGAGTTGATTAAACCTTATTGAAAAAAACTAATGTTTATGTTACAATTGTTTTAGGATGTTATCGAAGGAATTTTATACAGCAAATTTAAACAAAGTTTTATCCTTTGCCGAAAAAACTTTAAAAACAATGGGCGGCGTAACGCTGGACACCACCTATTTTATTTTCGGATTATTAAATGTCGAATGTGAGGCAAACAATACTCTAAAAAAGCTAGGTATACTTGCTCAAAATTTTGTGCTGACTGTGGATAAAAATCACTCGGCTGTAATCAACTTAAGTAGTGAGGCGAAATATGCTCTCGAATATGCTCAAAAATTAGCTGCCTGTGGCGGTTCGGAACAAGTAAACACTGAGCATCTTTTACTTTCCATTCTTTTAGGCAAAACGGAGGCGGCGGCTTATTTTAATAAAATAGGTTTTAATGTTGACAGAGCGATAAGCATCATAGCCAAAAAGACAGGCACGGCGGAAATGTTAAGCCAAAACGGATACGATATAAAATTGCAGGAGGACGAAGACTTAGGTCCGTTGGAAGCTTTTGGATATAGTCTCACAAAACGGGCACGTAGCGGCAAACTCGACCCCGTTATTGGCAGGGAAACTGAGATAGAACGTGTTATTCAAATACTTTGCCGGCGTACAAAAAATAATCCCGTATTGACAGGGGAGGCGGGAGTGGGCAAATCTGCCGTTGTGGAAGGACTATCAAGTTTAATTGCTACGGATAAAGTTCCCGACATTATAAAAAATAAAATAATATTTAGTCTGGATTTAGCAGGACTGCTTGCGGGCACAAAATTTAGAGGTGAATTTGAACAAAAGCTGCGGGATGCCGTCAACTTTATGATAAACAAAAAAAACATAATTTTGTTTATTGACGAAATTCACAATCTTGTGGGTGCAGGCAGTACCGGCGACAGCAAAATGGATGCGGCGGAAATTTTAAAGCCTGTTTTAGCACGGGGAGATTTACAGACAATTGGCGCAACTACAATGGACGAGTACCGCCGATATATCAGCAAAGACCCAGCATTAGAGCGACGTTTTCAGGTAGTAAATGTTGAACAGCCTTCGGTAGAACAAACGGTGGAAATTTTGAAGGGACTGAAAGAAAAGTACGAGGCGCACCATAATGTAACAATAAGTGACGATGCTTTAAGTGCGGCGGCAAATTTATCGGCACGTTACATTACCGACAGGTTTTTGCCTGACAAAGCAGTTGACCTCATTGACGAAGCCGCAAGTATGATACGCTTAACAAGCTTTACCTCCTCTCCGCAACTTTCTGAAGTGGAGGAAAAAATTCGATTGCTTACTGCTCAAAAAAACAGAGCAAAGACGCACGATGATTTTATTGAGGCAGAAAAATTTAAAAATTTAATTGCAGAGGAAACTTTGCATCTGCAAAAATTAAAACTTTCGTTAGGTTTAGCCTCTCGACCTGTTGTCAATGAGGATACAATAGCGCAGACGGTATCAAAATGGACAGGCATACCTATTGCAAAGCTGAGCGAAAGCGAAAGCGCAAAACTACTTAATCTTGAAGACACTCTCTCTAAAAGTATTATTGGTCAGCAGGAAGCTGTACATGCTGTCAGCACAGCATTACGCAGAGCAAGAGCGGGGTTAAAAGACCCAAAACGTCCTATAGGCAGTTTTATTTTTGTGGGTAGCACGGGAGTGGGCAAATCGGAGTTATCCAAAGCGTTGGCTAAAATTATGTTTGGGGAGGAAAACGACATAATAAATGTCGATATGAGCGAGTACGGCGAAGCCAACAGCGTAAACAAGCTTATCGGCGCACCCCCCGGTTTTATAGGCTATGAGGAAAGCGGACAGCTTACAGAAAAAGTCCGCCGTCGCCCTTATTCCATTGTATTGTTTGACGAAATCGAAAAAGCTCATCCTGACGTTTTTAACGTATTTTTACAAATTCTTGATGAAGGCAGGCTTACGGACAACAGAGGCAGGGTGGTGGACTTTAAAAACACCGTCATTATTATGACCAGTAACGTAGGCGCAGAGATTAACATAAACGTGTCTGACATAAATACAAATGATTCTAACTATAACTACGATATACTTAAGGAGAAGTATTTTGCCGCATTAAAACGGACTTTTAAACCGGAGTTTTTAAACCGAGTGGACGACATAGTAGTATTTCATCCCTTGAGTTATGATGCTGCAAAACAAATAGCCGCCCTGTTTATGCAAAAATTAGCAAACAGGCTTAAGGAAAATAACTTGCATATCGAATTTACCGACAGCGCCGTTAATATATTAGCTCATCAAGGTTATAGTGCCGAATACGGTGCTCGACCGCTCAAGCGTATTATTCAACGCTGGGTAGAGGATAAATTAAGCGAAGCGTTGCTTGGCGGCAAAATCAAAAAAGGCGATAAAATTATTATTGATGGTTATAATAACAAGATTCTTTTCAAAAAGTAACATCAATGCAATATATAAGGAGGAAACAAAAAATGAAACTGGACATTGTTACCAAAAACTATACTGTAAGAGGCAATTTGATTTCTATTTTGGACAAAAAGCTTCAAAAACTTGACAAGTATTTCAGTCAAGTCCCTACGGCAAAGGTGATTCTTTCCGCCAGCGGCAAAAAATGTCGTTTGGAGCTGTCGTTGCTTTATAATGGGCAACAAATCCGTTCGGAAGTGGTAGGCGACACAATGTACCATAACATTGACGAACTCTTGCCCAAAATTGAGCGTCGGATAATTAAATTTAAGGAAAGACAGATTGACAAATCGGGCAAAAAGGCTGTTGTGGACAGCGCCGATTATGTTTATGTCGCCGGCGTTGAGCAGGAAGAGCTCGAAATCGCAAAAACAAAAAGATTTGCAATCAAAGCCATTGACGTTAAGGAAGCTATCGCTCAACTCGAAATGCTTGATCATGATTTTTACGTGTTTGTAAATATTAGCACCGATAATGTAGAAGTTGTTTACCGGCGTAATGACGGCAAAATCGGCTTGCTACAGCCTTATGTTGAATAGGACAAAATTAAAAAGAGTAAAATTTTAACAAAAATCGGGCGTAAAAACCCGATTTTATTTATATCTGCTGACTTCCAAATAATCGAAATTTATTGATTCCAAAAAATCACACTGTTTAAATTGTGTATGGTTAAAGGTAATTAGGTTTTTTGCATTTATTTCGGTAACTATTGGTGTTGGCAAATCGTGCTCGTCGCACAATTGCCGCAAAAGAGCTTCCAGCCATACTGCTGTTATCGGTTGAGTATCGATTTCTAATATATTTAAAATAAGTTTTTCGTTGTTATAAGCTTTTACCCAAAATTTCATATAAGCTATTATAACTTATACTTTTATTGATGTATATTAAAAAGGAAAATCTTTCAACGATTTTTGTAGCTGTCGAAAAAGTGCTTGAAAAAAGAGTGTATATGGTATATAATATAATTTAATTTACAAGGCAAATTCTGTTTGCCTATTGTTTTTGGAGTAACCATGTCAAAATACGCAAAAAATGACAATACTTTATCTGCTGCAATTAATTCTAACTTTTACAGCCTCGAAGCGGAGCAATCTTTGCTCGGTTGTGTTTTAATTGACAGTCGCACTGTTCAGGATATTTTGCTTAATCTAACCGAAGAGGATTTTTATTCGCCCGCTAATAAAATAGTTTTTGCTTCCATGCGGGATATTGTTAAAAGCAATAAGGCATTAGATTTGGTAAGTCTTATTGACAGTTTAGAGCGTAGAATTCAATTGGCAAATGTCGGCGGCATAGACTACATAACATCTCTAGCGACTTGCGTCCCTACTGCGGCAAATTTCAAAATGTATCTTGATATTGTAGTGAGGGAAAGTACAAAGCGGAAACTCGCTTACGCCTGTACCGATATACTTAAAAACATAAAACAAGCGGAGGATAAAACCAAGTTACTCGCTGATGCGGAAAAATGCATCTACGATATAGGAAAAGACACCAGTAGCGGCGAATTGCTTTCCGTCAGAAACGATGTGCAGGATTTTATACAGCGTTGTGACGAGATATACAAAAACAAAGACGCCTTTAAGGGCATACAAACAGGCTTTAAGCGGTTTGACAAAGTAACAAACGGCTTGCAAAAAGGCGATTTAATCGTTTTGGCAGCTCGCCCCGGTTGCGGAAAGAGCAGCTTAGCGTTAAATATTGTGGAAAGCGCCGCAAAACAAGGCAAAATATGCGCTGTTTTTTCTCTCGAAATGCCTCGCTCGCAACTTGTTCAAAGATTGGTATGCGGCATAGGTTCGATAAGTATGAGTAAGTTTAGCGGCTCAGAGCGGCTTAATCCTGCGGATTTTTCTAAACTGCTGACGGCAGCAGATTTGTTGTCTAAGCT
>CALLXO010000256.1 GCA_937875645.1 uncultured Clostridia bacterium | reverse complement strand
GAAGGACAGCGTCGATATGTAGAAAGCTTGTCCGCTTATGCCCGTCAATTTTTAGGTCAGATGGATAAACCGGACGTAGAATCAATAGAAGGGCTAAGTCCCGCTATTTCTATTGACCAAAAAACCACTTCCAACAATCCCCGCAGTACTGTTGGTACTGTGACGGAAATTTACGATTATTTAAGACTGCTGTATGCGCGTGTTGGCACTCCCTATTGTTATGAGTGCGGCAAGGAAATTAGCCGACAAACAATTGACCAAATAACAGACAGAATAATTGAGTTAGGCGAGGGCGAAAAAATACAGGTGTTGGCGCCGGTGGTGCGCTCACGAAAAGGCGAATTCCGCAGTCAGTTAGAAAATTATAAAAAACAGGGTTTTTATAGGGTTAACATAGACGGGCAGCAGCGCACTTTAGACGAAGATATTGTTTTGGACAAGCAAATAAAACATAATATCAGCGTTGTAGTAGATAGGCTGGTAATAAAAAACGATATTAATCAGCGGTTAGTGGACAGTTTGGAGACGGCAATAAAGCTTGCGGATGGGTTGGTAGTAGTGCTAACAGAGCAAAAAGATATTTTGTTTAGCACAAAATACGCTTGCCCCGACTGCGGTGTTGTGATTGAGGAATTAGAGCCAAGGATGTTTAGTTTTAACAGTCCTTTTGGCGCTTGCCCCGAATGTACCGGTTTAGGTTTTAAGCAGGAGTTTGATGAAGATTTAATAATTCCCGATAAAGCAAAAAGCTTAAACAACGGCGCCATTAAGCTTATGGGCTTTAATATTGATGCAGGCACATGGATGGATACTTACATTAGTGCATTGTCCCGCCGCTATGAATTTAGCCGCAATACGCCGATAAAAGACTTACCCAAAGACATTTACGACATAATTATGCAGGGCAACGGCGGCGAAAAAATAAAATTTGATTATACAGGCAAGACTTTCAACGGCAATTATATAGCAGATTGGGAAGGCATACTGCCCATGATGAGAAGGCGATACCGTGAAAGCAGCAGTGAATATGTAAAGCGAGAATACGAAAATTATATGGTGACTACTCCTTGTCAGCAATGCAACGGAAAAAGACTCAAAAAGGAAATACTTTCCATAAAAATTGAGGGCAAAAACATATGGGAACTGTGCGAAATGCCTATAGATAAAATGAGCACATTTTTTGAGGAGCTTGTTTTAGACAACACAAAAGCGATGATAGCGCATATGTTGCTTAAGGAGATTAAGGCGCGGCTAAAGTTTTTGCGGGACGTGGGGCTGGATTACCTGACGTTAAACCGTCCCTCAGGGACGTTAAGCGGCGGCGAAGCGCAAAGGATAAGGTTAGCCACACAAATAGGCAGCGGACTTACCGGTGTGTTGTATATTTTAGACGAGCCGAGCATAGGACTTCATCAGCGTGATAACAGAAGGCTTATTGAAACATTATGTCATTTGCGTGATTTAGGAAACACGGTAATAGTTGTCGAGCATGACGAAGACACTATAATGGCGGCAGATTATATTGTAGATATAGGGCCAGGAGCGGGTATTCACGGCGGAGAGGTGGTGGTTGCTGGTTCTCCCTCTGATATTATGGCGTGCGAAAAAAGTATTACAGGTCAGTATTTAAGCGGAAAAATGAAAATTTCTATGCCTGACATGCGCAGAAAGGGCAACGGCAACTATTTAACGATAAAAAACGCACACAAAAACAACTTAAAAAATATAGACGTAAATATCCCCTTGGGAGCGTTTACGGCAATTACGGGGGTATCGGGCAGCGGCAAAAGCAGTTTAATTAATGAGATTTTAGCGCCTTACCTTACGCATAAATTAAACCATGCACGTTTTAACGCCGTACAATGTGACAGCATTTTGGGAGTGGAAAATTTAGATAAAGCGATAGTAATTGACCAATCGCCCATAGGCCGTACTCCCCGCAGCAATCCCGCTACTTATACTGGTATGTTTGATTACATC
>CALLXO010000255.1 GCA_937875645.1 uncultured Clostridia bacterium | reverse complement strand
AGGCGACGTCCCTGGCAACAGCGGATTGTCCATTCGTCATACGACACGCAACTTCCCCAACCGCGAAGGTAGCAAGCCAAAAGACGGACAGCTTGCAGGAGTGGCGTTGATGGACGCACGCAGTATTGCTGCAACGGCGGCTAATGGCGGCATTTTGACGGCGGCGAGTGATATGGCATATTCTGAGAAAGTACCCGAGTACGTTTTTGATAACGAAGTTTACGAAAAACGTCTTTATAAAGGCTTCAAAAACCCACAACCCTCACAAAGTCTGAGGTTAGGACCTAATATTACCGATTGGCCAAAGATGCATCAATTGAGCGACAATATGCTGTTGGAGTTGGCGGCGGTTATCCGTGACCCTGTCACCACTACTGACGAGTTAATTCCCAGCGGCGAAACAAGCAGTTATCGTTCTAACCCTCTTAAATTGAGCGAGTTTACTTTAAGCCGCCGCGCGCCGGAATACGTAGGCAGAAGCAAAGCGGTGCAGACTCTTGACAGAGAAAGACGGGCAGGCAAAATTGACAAAAAGATAATAGATGCGCTTAACGCTGTAGGAGACGCCAATGTGCTTGCACCAATTACGAGTTTTGGCAGTTGCGTGTTTGCAAACAGACCGGGAGACGGCAGTGCGAGGGAACAAGCAGCAAGCTGTCAAAAGGTACTGGGCGGTGACGCAAATATTTGTTACGAGTACGCAACAAAAAGATACAGAAGCAACCTAATAAACTGGGGAATAGTGCCCTTTACTATAGATAAAAACACAGAGTTTACAGGGGAAGTGGGCGATTTTGTATATGTGCAAGATATTCGCATCGCTTTAGCTGAAGGAAAAAAAGAAATCCCTGCAAAGTTAATTTCTAAAGGAAAGGTAACCGACATTACTTTGTATGTAAAAGGCTTAACCGAGGACGAAAAGACAATTCTTTTAGAAGGATGTTTAATGAATTACTATGCCGCAATAAATAAAAAAGGCGATAAATAAAGGAGAAAAAAATGGATAAGATTAAAATGACAACGCCCCTTGTAGAGATGGACGGAGACGAGATGACGAGAATCCTTTGGAAAATGATTAAGGACGAATTGATTCTGCCCTTTGTCGACCTGAAAACCGATTATTATGATTTGGGATTAGTTCACCGTGACGAAACAAATGACCAAGTCACTATTGATGCGGCAAACGCCAACAAAAAATACGGTGTCGCAGTTAAGTGCGCTACCATTACCCCCAACGTACAGCGCATGAGCGAGTACACCCTTAAAGAAATGTGGAAGAGCCCCAACGCTACAATTCGTTCTATTATGGATGGCACAGTTTTTAGGAAGCCAATAGTAATTGACAGCATAAAACCTGTTGTTAAAAATTGGAAAAAAGCCATAACTATAGCACGTCACGCTTACGGCGATGTTTATAAGGCGGCAGAAATACGCACGACGGAACCGGGTATTGCAAAAATGACTTTTACCGGCAAAAGCGGCAAAAAGGAAGAGATTGTTATTCAAGATATGAAGTGTGGTGGCATTCTTCAAGGTATGCACAACTTAGACAGTAGCATAAACAGTTTTGCGCACAGTTGCTTTAAATACGCTTTGGATACAAATCAAGATTTATGGTTTAGCACAAAAGACACAATAAGCAAAAAATACGACAATGCTTTCAAACAAATTTTTGAAGAGGTATACGAGGAGCATTATAAAACAAAGTTCGAAAAAGCAGGGTTGGAATATTTTTACACATTAATTGACGATGCGGTAGCAAGAGTAATCAGAAGCGAAGGCGGCTTTATTTGGGCATGCAAAAACTATGATGGCGACGTTATGAGCGACATGGTATCTACAGCTTTTGGTAGCTTGGCGATGATGACTTCCGTTTTGGTAAGTCCTGACGGCAATTACGAGTATGAAGCGGCGCACGGTACAGTTACCCGCCATTATTACAAATACCTAAAAGGCGAAGAGACATCGACAAACCCCATGGCTACAATTTTTGCATGGAGCGGCGCTTTAACTAAACGTGGCGAAATGGATAATTTGCCTCAACTAGAAAACTTCGGCAAGATGATAGAAAAAGCAAGCATACAAACATTGGACGACGGCATTATGACTAAAGATATAGTTGGCTTAGTAGATAGCGACAAAAAAACTGTTTCGGTGACCAGTATAGAATTTATTAAAGCAATAAGAAAACGTCTTACAAAGCTTTTAGCATAAACAAATAATTATGTAATGCGCTGAATAATAGTGGTGGTTGGCGACATAAAAGAATGTAGTAAGTTTAAACTGTGTAGCAACATAAAATAAAAGGTTTAAAAACTGTAGAAAAGTTAACTACTGAGTAGAAGTATAAAACTGAGTAGCATTTTAAAAAACTGAGTAACATCATTAATTTCCCTTTCGAGGTACTCGAAAGGGAAAATATTATACTATCCTACCCACAACATTTATTATAGAACCGTTAGAAACACAAAATGCGTTGAGCCATCAACGCATTTTTCCTTTTACAAGCGTATGTTTGCATGAAGTTAATAAAATTCTTTTTTACCAGTAAGCATAGTAAAAATAAACAGTATAAAATAAGTTTAATTTGATAGGATAAAAACAACTTTTAAGCGTACGGAGAAAGAAGTCAAGCAGTATAAATGAGGCAGAATAGCATAGAGATAAATAAATATTTGGGCGGAAAATAAGTGTTTACACCTAAACGGATACTCAACGAGAATATAAAAACGATTTTTAGCGTATTAGATAAAAGCAGCTTCCACATGACATATTAGTATGGCACGGCTTAGTATGGCACGGCGCGAAGCATGAGACTATTGCCAACTGGGACGAATTGATAAAAATAACCAATGAAAGAATGGAAAAATAGGGGATATAACCCTGGCTTCCTTTACGTAGACAACTAGTTTATCAAAATACGGTTTATTCTGATAATAAAGACGTAACAATGTTGTTTATCAAAAAAACAGGCTAAAAAGGTGCGTTATACGCAAATACCCAATGGAGGAGATACCTAGCGGAAGCAAAATGGAAACCATGCGTTTATAAATCTTATTATATTTGATTATCTAATTACACAAAAAGACAGATGTATACCTTTTTGGTCAATCCAACGGATGGGCGTACCCAGCGGGAGCGGAATGGAAACTACACCTTTATAATTTGATTATCTAATTATTTTTATATATAATTTTACTTGACAGGGATTATTATTTAATCTATAATAATTTTTATAAATTAGTTAGACTAACTAACTAATTATTAATGGAGATTCGATTTGAAGGAAGCTTTTGATAATGAATTAAACACGGCTTTGGTGGAAACATTCAACAACATTTTAAAAGTCGAAGAAGATGCGGTAAAAAAAAGCGCCATCAATTTAACTATTGGCGAAATGCACCTAATAGAAACAATAGACAAAGGCGGAAGTTCGGGCAGGAGTATTTCTGACATTGCTAACGAGCTTCAAATTACTTTGCCTTCTGTCACTGTTGCGATAAATAAATTGCATAAAAAAGAATATGTCGAAAAAATACGGTGCCAACAAGACAGAAGAGTAGTTTATATATTACTCACTCGAAAGGGGAAAAAGATAAACAGCGTACATCGATATTTTCATCTGACTATGATACGAAATATAGCGGCACAATTGACAAAAGAGGAAAAGAGTGCATTTATAAAAGGCTTAAAAAACATAAATGCGTTTTTTAGAAAATCATTAGAAAAAGGGGACAAATAAATGCTAAAAATTATTGGTACAGGTAGAGCAGTTCCTGATTTTATTGCCGACAATGCATTTTTTGAAAGACTTGTTGACACCTCGGACGAATGGATAGTAAGCCGCACCGGCATAAAAACTCGTCATATTTTGACAGAGGGCAGTTTGACAGAGCTGGCTTTTAAGGCGGCAAAAAATGCTCTTGATAATGCAAATATAAAACCTAACGACTTGGATTTAATTATCTGTTCTTCGTTACAAGGGGACTATATAACGCCTTCTTTGGCTTGTTGCGTAAAAAGCAAAATAAAAGCAACTTGTCCCGCTTTTGATATAAATGCCGCCTGTGCCGGATTTATTTATTCGCTAAATGTCGCCGCAGGTTTAATAAAGTCAGAAATTTATAACAACGTACTTATCATAAGTGCAGAAAGACTTTCTAAATTTGTAGATTACACCGACCGTTCTACCTGTGTGCTTTTTGGTGACGGAGCGGGGGCGGCTGTTGTGACAGAGGGCAATGCGCTCCGTTACATCAATGTAGGTACTGAAGAAGGCATCGAGTTGTTATTTGCAAATAGCGGATTGCCGCAAAACTGTTTTACAAAAAAGCGGGAACAAGGCTTTATAACCATGAACGGACCCGAAATTTTTAAATTTGCCACACAAACTGTCTTGTCGGCAATAAAAGACGTAGGCAAGCGGCTTAGCATTAAAGCTGACGATATAAAATGGTTTTTGTTGCATCAGGCAAACGGCAGAATAATAGATACTATAAGAAAAACTCTTAAACAGCCGCAAGAAAAATTCCCCGAAAATCACAGTAAATTTGGCAATACTTCCGCAGCCAGTATCCCTATGCTGATGGACGAGCTAAATAGAGAGGGTAAATTTAAAAAAGGGGATTTATTGTTTCTGTCGGCATTTGGCGGAGGACTTACAAAAGGCAGTTGCGTTATTACGTGGGATAAGTGATAATTTATTTAACTATTAAGCAATAATCACATAAACAAATAAACAAAAAGGGAGATTATTTTAGATGGAAATTTCAAAAAAAATCATTGATTTATTAGGTCAACACAAGGACATACCTACAGAAAAAATAAGTAAAAGCAGTAATTTAACAGATCTGGGGATGGATTCCTTAGATTATGTAGAGCTTATTATGCAGGCAGAAGACGAATTTGGCATTACTTTAAAAGCGGACAGCAGCATGACGACAGTTGGGGAACTAGTCCAAATGATTAAAGAGGCAACCAAATGATAGATACCAAAATTAATCAGCTATTAGGTACAACTTATCCGATAATACAAGGCGGTATGGCGTGGGTGGCTGATGCAAAGCTTGCCGCTGCTGTCTCTAACGGCGGCGGGTTAATTGCCGCTATGAATATGAATGGCGAAATGCTAAAAGCGGAAATAGCAAAGGCAAAAGCTCTTACCGACAAGCCTTTTGGCGTAAACATTATGCTAATGAGTCCTTACGCTGAGGAAGTAGCAAAAGCGGTGATAGAGGCGGGAGTTAAAATTGTAACCACCGGCGCAGGAAATCCCGCAAGATTTATGCCAGCGTGGATAAATGCAGGGATAAAAGTTATACCTGTAGTACCTTCCGTTGCTTTGGCGAAATTGGCAGAAAGAAACGGTGCTGCGGCGGTAGTTGCCGAAGGGGGCGAATCGGGCGGACATGTAGGAGACTTGACCACAATGACTTTGGTGCCGTTAATTTGCGATGCGGTGAGTATACCCGTTATTGCTGCCGGCGGTATAGGTGACGGGAGGGGTATTGCCGCAGCCTTTATGTTGGGGGCGCAAGGCGTGCAAATAGGCACACGTTTTTTGGTAGCTTACGAATGTGATATTCATCAAAATTATAAGGATAGGGTAATTAAAGCTAAGGATACGGATACTTTTGTTACCGGCAGGCGTTTAGGGCATCCTGTCCGTTGTTTAAAGTCCCCCTTTACACGGGAAATGTCTTTAAAGGAATATGACAGCACTATAGATCGGAAGAGCACACGTCT
>CALLXO010000254.1 GCA_937875645.1 uncultured Clostridia bacterium | reverse complement strand
CTTTTATTCTACACTATTTTTGTCCTTTTTTCAATTAACATAGGTAATTATTTAAAAGGTTTTTTTGTCCGTCAAAAAGACAGCTTTCACTCATCCTCCGCAATTCTTCAATTACTTGCGTTGAAGCAAAGGCATTGGGTGTTTTTACCCCTTCTAAATTGTTTTGCATAGCCGCCATAATCGTATCTTGATAGGTGTTTAGCTTTGTTGCCGCCAACATATACAAACTGCTTATTGTGCTCTGTGCTTCCTTAGTTGTAACATACTCAACAAATTTATTGGCATACATCGTTTTTAATGGGTCGCCTGTTTTGCCTATTGACATATATTGAATCAAATCTGTATAACCGTTTAACACCGCAAACTCTACTTCACTTAGTCTGCCATTTTTTTCTCGGTTTATTAATCGGTAATAATCCCTTTGAGTTCCTAAAAGTATCGTTGCCTTATTGTTGCTTAAAAAATTTTCGTATGCGCCGTATTGAGTAATATTGCTGTCAAATATTGCCGCTCCTTCCTTGTTTTGCGCTTGCGTGTTGTGTGCCAAAGCGGTCACCGGACTGTTAAACTGACTAAAACCACAGGAGACTGACGCTAACTTGACTGTATTTTTACCTACCTTTTTTACCATTTGACAATCAAAAACGTTTGCGGTAAGACTGTTAAATCCCTTTATCTTTGCCAAATTATTTTTTAAAGCTGCTAAAATGTAACCCCCTGCCATATAAGGTACTGCATATTGACTGTTGTCAACAATACCGCCCTTGTTAAGAGAGTCAAGAGTATTAATAGCGCCCACGTAGGGAATAATGTAAGTAAGCAAAGAGTATCCTACTCCGCTGCCAAAACTTATCAAATCGAAGCTATACCCTTCTGTCAACCTATTAATCAATTGCTGGTAGGTCAATTTGCTAACGTCAATATAAATACCCTTATGCTGTTTTTCAAAGGCAAGCGCGCGTTTTTTCAGCCAGTCGGAGCGACTGCTTAATCCCCCTTCAAATGTCTCAACATGCCAAAGCGATATAATTGCAGGCTTAATTGAGTCAATTTCTAATTGCGTTTTAATGGGCAAGTGGGGCAGTATCCAAATAATAAAGGAAGCTATTAAAACTATCAAGACAAAAAACGCTCCCACTCTTTTGATTTTTTGCGCCATATTTTATTATATTGTCGCAAAAAATTGATATGCTTTTTCTCAGCTATTGGCGTTTTTATAGCATTCATTTTTACTAAATAAACTCATCTTTATTTTGAAACATAAAGTTTATTGACATTTAACTAAAACTTTGATATTCTCCCTTTTGTGGGTGGATGGGCAGTGGAAGAAATTAACAAAAATGGAAAAAAAGAAATAGGAAAGAAGCCTAAGCTTTGGACAAAGAACTTTACCATTATTATATTGGGCAGTTTTGTATCAATGCTCGGTCATTCCTGCACCAATTTTTCTTTTGGCTTGCTTGCTTTTGACAAAACGCAATCGGTAGCGCTCTATTCCTTAATGCTTGCAGCAGGAATCATTCCTCAGCTTTTTGTACCTGTTTTTGCAGGCGCTTTATTAGACAGACACAGCAGAAAAAAGGCAATATACATAATTGACTTTATTTACACTTTTATATTTGTATGTCTTTTTGCTTTAACCTATTTTGATTATTTTAATTATGCCCTTTATCTGATTATTATGTTTTTGGTTGGCTGTTTAAATTCCTTTTATACGGTAGCCTATGACAGCTTATACCCAAATTTAATAAGCAAAGGCAACTATGACAAGGCATATAGCGTCAGCAGCCTTATCTATCCTATTGCAAGCACTATTATGATACCTGTTTCCGGCATAATTTACGAAAAAATCGGCTTGACTCCCCTCTTTTTGGGAAGTGCGGTACTATTTTTGATTACTGCGATATTTGAAACTCGTATCGACGCCGTCGAACCTCATTTGGTTATGCTTAAAGCAGAAAAGGAAAGCGGCATTATAAAAACTAAAATTAATCCTTTCAAAAAATTTAACGATGATTTGGCTTTTGGCATGAAGTATTTAAATAAAGAAAAGGGACTAAAAAGCATAACGGCTTACTTTTTTTGTACTTTGTTGGCAGGCTCTGTCTTTTCCACTCTTTATTTGCCTTTTTTTAAAACGGAATACGCAAATGGAGTATCGTTATTTAATAATTCCTTTGTGCTGACGGCGACGCTCATGTATTCGGTAATTATGGTTTCTAACACTATCGGACGGTTAGCGGGAGGGCTTTTTCATTATCTTGTTAAACTTCCGACTCAAAAAAAGTATAGTATAGCCATTTCTGTTTACATACTGTTAAGCGTAATTGAAGGCGTTATGCTTTTTATGCCCTTTTTGTCAATGATAGCATTAAACTTTGCAGGCGGATTTTTAGCGGTAAACAGTTTTAATATTAGGATAAGTGGCACTCAAAACTATCTGCCCGATAGCGTGCGCGGTCGATTTAACGCTACTTTTTTGCTTGTAACAAACGCAGGAAGTATTATCGGACAATTAATAGCGGGGAATTTAGGTGACATTATTTATAAACCCTACCTTGCTTTAGGTGCAATGGTGTTTAACTTGATAGCTGTTTTTGCCATAATTTTAAAGGAACAAAAACATATTAAGCCTATTTATAATAGCTCAAAATAAATTTTTTAGAAACGCACTTATTATTTAGCTGAAAATAAAAATACAACAAGAACACAAAACCGTCTAACAGACGGTTTAAAAAATATTATTAAAATAATCAAAAATATTTTGCGCTATTGTCTTGTTTATCCCATCCGTTGCTTGCAGTTGCTCTACCGTTGCTTCTTTTATGCTTTGGATGTTTTTGAATTTTTTCATCAACGCCGCTTGCCGTTTTTCTCCCACTCCCTCAATTTCTTTGAGTTTAGATTTAAAAGCGTTTTTGCCGTGCAGTTGCCTAAAATACGTTATGGCAAAACGGTGCGCTTCGTCACGTATGTTTATCAGCAAATTTAATGCATAACTATCTAAAGGTAAGCGCAGGGGCGTTTTGCTGTTAAGAGTATACACGAGTTCCTCCCGTTTAGCCAGCGACACCATCTCCATTTTTACGCCGCTTTCTTCCATCGCTTCTTTGGCATATTTTAGCTGTCCACTTCCTCCGTCTACTACAATTAAATCGGGGACTGCTCCAAATTTTTCGTCTTTATTTTTTATACGCTCAAAACGACGAAGCAACACTTCCTTCATGCAGGCAAAATCGTTTGCGCCCTCCACAGTTTTTATCTTAAAACGTCGGTAGTGTTTTGGCGATTTTTCCCCCTTTAACGCCACTACCATACTTGCCACCTTGTCCACTCCGCTGATGTTGCTTATGTCGTAACATTCGATGCGGTTAGGCAGAGCGTTAAGCTGCAAAAGCTCTTTGAGCTGAAATATTGCGCCCTCTGTAGCGGCAATTTTGCGCTCCTCTGCCGCCAAACTCTTTTTAAGATATTC
>CALLXO010000253.1 GCA_937875645.1 uncultured Clostridia bacterium | reverse complement strand
AAAGGCATTATCGGTTTGACACTGCACGGCTAATACGGGGTATACCGTCCAGTGTCAAACCGATAATGCCTTTGTCTGCCATGTCTTGCACCATTTTGTGGTTAACAGGCGAAGCAGGATGTAAAAAGGTAATTAAATACTGACCTTTGTGCATCATATCAACTTCGTGTTTGTTTTTGGCTTGATTAAACAGCGGTTCCTTTACTTTAAGGATAACGTCAGACTTATTAAAAATTTCCTCACAGTCGCTGATTAAGGTTGCTCCTGCCTCTGCATAAGCTTCGTCTGAATAAAAAGATCCGAGACCCGCTCCCCTTTCAAACAAAACTGTGTTGCCGTCTGCAATCATTTTTTTGACTGTTTCGGGGCTTGCTGCTACACGTGCTTCGGCGTGCATGATTTCTTTTGGAATTCCAACTACCATATTTTCCTCCAGGTACGGCGTTTGCCGCAATAAGTATATTTTTATCCGCTTTATGCGGTGTTTCCTAAAATTAACCTTGTTGATTTTTCTGCGGTATTATTTAATTACCCTTCTTCTTTTAAGTCTATTGCAATGTTGTGATCGTTTTTTGTAACGCTCAAAACGATATTTGTCTTTGTTTTTGAAACACCGGGGATGCTTTTTATGGTGTTTAACAATCTTTCCAGCGTTGCGGTGTTGTCAGTAATAATTTTTAGCTGATAATCAAATTCCCCCGCCAAATAAAAGCATTCGGTAATGTGGTTATTTAAAGCTACCGATTTAATAAAAACGTCATTGTATTTTGGGTGTTCGATAGCTACGCTCATCAAAGCCATAACATCTTTGCCAAGCTTTGCGGGGTCAACAATAGCAGTGTAGCCTGTGATTATCCCGTTGTTTTCCAGCTTTTTAATGCGCTCGATAGCGGCAGAAGGCGAAAGGCTAACCTTATCTGCGATTTCTGACGAATTGACTCTTGCATTATTTAGGAGCAATGTTAATATGTTTAAATCGATATTGTCCACTTTTTTCCCCATGATGTAATCATTGTATCATCTACTTTAATAAATGTAAATCATTTTAATATGGTTAACGAAAATATTTCTTGCAAAAAGCGTCTTTCACCAAAATGTTTTTAGTAAAAACTTATATTTATAAAAAAATCACTTAAATTTAACGAAAACGCAAGAATTCACTATGCTTAAAAAATGTTTCTGTACTCCTTAAATATATAAAGAATACGGACACTCTATCCTTTGATTAAAAAATACACGTTACAAATCAATAGTGCAAAAAAAAAAGCACAAAAAAGATATAACCGAATGATTATATCCTGTTGGCAGGGGAGACGCGATTCGAACACGCAACCGGCGGTTTTGGAGACCGCTGCTCTACCGTTGAGCCACTCCCCTATATTTTTACGCTAAATTATTTTAGCATAACGGACTAATTACGTCAATTAAAAAGTAGGCTTCAAAAATATTTGTTGGATAAAATGTTGTCTAACAATTTCCTTTAGCGATAAAATGTTGCAGAACAAATAATATTTAACTGATAGTTAAGGACAAAAATAAACATGCTAATATCAAATAGCTAAAGCGGGTTGGCATTCTTCTTTACCATAAAAACATTAAGGACATTGTAATAAAAGGCAGAAATTTTTCAAACAAGTTATAGCCGTCTCTTTGTTTTTCGCCAAAAAATATCCCCCGACTGAGCGAGGGATATTTGTAATCTAATTATTTTGCGTATAGATAATATGTCCTTATTTTGCATTTTATGCTATAAGTTTCAGCTTGTTTTCGTTAAATGTAATGTCTTTATTTCGCATTTAACGCAATAAATTTCAATTTTGCTTATTTTACGCTATTTTTTTGCGTATTGATTTCATTATCTTATTTTGCGTATTCTATGCTGCGCGTTTCTCTTATCACATTGACCTTAATTTGTCCGGGGTATTCCATTTCGCCTTCAATCTTTTTTGCTATATCCCGGGCAAGCATTAACATTTCGGCATCGGAAATTACTTCGGGCTTTACCATAATGCGAATTTCCCTGCCCGCCTGAATAGCATAGGTTTTTTGAACGCCGTTAAAGGAGTTTGCTATTTCCTCCAGCTTTTCGAGGCGTTTGACATAGTTCTCTAGCGTTTCACGTCTTGCGCCCGGTCTTGCGCCACTTACGGCATCAGCCGCTGCTACCAACACTGCTTCGACAGTTTTTGGCTCCACATCGCCATGGTGCGCCAAAATTGCGTTAACAACTTGGGGACTTTCCTTATATTTTTTGGCAATGTCTGCGCCGATTTCGATATGCGTGCCCTCTACCTCTTGGTCCACCGCTTTGCCTATGTCGTGCAGCAAGCCCGCTCGTTTTGCAAGAGTGACGTCACAGCCTAATTCGCTTGCCATCATACCTGCGATATAAGATACTTCCATCGAATGATTTAAAACGTTTTGTCCGTAACTGGTGCGGAACTTGAGCCTGCCGAGTAGTGTAATCAATTCGGGATGCAAGTTAAACACGCCAGTATCAAAACTTGCCGCTTCGCCTGCCTCTTTTATGGTGATATCCATATCTTTGCGCACTTTGTTTACAATTTCTTCAATCCTTGCGGGATGAATGCGGCCGTCTGAAATAAGCTTTTCGATAGCAATACGGGCAACTTGTCTTCTCACAGGGTCAAATCCGCTCAAAATAACGACTTCTGGAGTGTCATCAATAATAAGGTCAACGCCTGTTGCGTTTTCGATAGCTCTTATGTTGCG
>CALLXO010000252.1 GCA_937875645.1 uncultured Clostridia bacterium | reverse complement strand
AAAACCAAATTCTTGACATTAAAATTCCTACCGAGCAAACAATTGAGGAAAAAAACGGCAAAAAACGAGCAGTGGAGACTAAAATTATGCCCTGTTATGTTTTTGTCAAGCTTGTTTATTCCTCTCAATTATGGTACTTGCTGACATATACCACACGCGGCGTCACGGGTTTTGTAGGACCGCAGGGCAAGGCGTGGCCGTTGGACGAAGACGAGGTCAAGCGTTTGCGTTTAGAAGAGGTGGTAACAGACCTTGACGTGAGTATAGGCGACAACGTGCGAGTTATTTCTGGTCCTTTTGAGGGTCTTATCGGCGTAGTCAAATCCGTTGACCAAGCACGCCAAAAAGTAGGGCTTGTTTTAAGTATGTTTGGCAGAGAAACTGCTGTAGATATGGATTTTATTCAAATCGAAATTATAAAATAGCTTAACGGTTATAAGTGGGAGGACGCAAATCTTTATGCGTTCAATAGCACCACAAAATATATAGGAGAAATATGGCAAAAAAAGTCACGGCAGTGGTAAAATTGCAACTGCCTGCCGGCAAAGCAACGCCGGCGCCGCCCGTAGGTTCGGCTTTAGGACCTCACGGTATCAATATCCCAGGTTTTACTAAGGAATTTAATGCAAAAACTCAGGATAAAGCGGGGTTAATAATTCCCGTTATCGTAACAATTTATCAAGACAGGTCTTTTTCTTTTGTTTTAAAGACTCCACCAGCACCGGTGCTTATTAAAAAAGCATGCAATCTTGAACTGGCAAGCGCTACTCCCAATACAACTAAAGTGGGAAAGATTACAAAGGCGCAAGTTGAGGAAATAGCAAAACTAAAAATGGTAGATCTCAATGCCGCTAATTTAGAATCGGCTTGCTCTATGGTGGCCGGCACTGCCCGCAGTATGGGTATCGAAGTGGTCGACTAAGGAGGAGTGAAAAATGGCAGCATACGGAAAAAAATATATTGACAGTTTAAAGGAATATGACAAGCTCAAAGCTTATGAAGTTGACGAAGCAATAGAGATAGCTATCAAAACGGGCAAAGCAAAATTTGACGAAACGATGGAATTACACGTTCGTTTAGGTATTGACACACGTCACGCTGACCAACAGGTCAGAGGCGTTGTTGTCCTTCCCAACGGCACAGGCAAAAAAGTGCGTGTTTTGGTTATTGCTAAAGGCGCAAAAGCCGACGAAGCAACAGCGGCAGGTGCAGACTTTGTCGGAGCGGAAGATATGATAGCTAAAATTCAAGGCGGATGGTTTGGTTTTGATGTTTGTATGACCACTCCCGACATGATGGGTTTGGTGGGACGAATTGGTAAATTACTTGGACCAAAAGGCTTAATGCCTAACCCCAAAAGCGGCACCGTAACTATGGATATAGCAAAGGGCATCAGCGATGTTAAAGCAGGTAAAGTAGAGTACAGAGTAGACAAAACTGCTATTTGCCACGTTATATTCGGAAAAAAATCTTTCGGTACGGAAAAACTCCGTGAAAACCTATCCGTTATTATGGATGCAATCATAAAAGCAAAACCTGCGGCAGCCAAAGGCACATATATTAAAAGCATAACAATAGCCACAACTATGGGCCCTGGCGTAAAGGTAAATTACAAAACTCACTAATTATCAACAAAATAAAAATATCTCTTGACCTAAGACAGCAAGTATAAAGGTAAATCTTGCCGAGGTACAAGCTATTAAACTTGTAAATAAGTTTTTTACCCTTGTACGTAAGGTACGAGGGTTTTTTATAGGGGATTTCCCCGACAAAAATAAAAAGGAGGTAAACAATTTGAAACCAAAACAAGAAGCAAAAAGAGTTGCTATCGAAGAGTTTAAGACAAAAATAAGCAAAGCAAAATCATTTGTTCTTATTGATTATAAAGGCTTGACAGTGGAAAATGATACCGTTTTACGTAGGACATACCGCGAAGCTAATATTGAATACGGCGTTCACAAAAACACTTTAATGCGCATCGCATTAAACGAATTAGGCTACAGCCAATTTGACAATGATTTAAACGGACCTTCTTCTATTGCAATTTCTTACGAAGACGAGGTTGCCGCGGCAAAAGTCAGCAAGGAAAGCACCGACAAATTTAAAGCAATTAAAATTAAATGCGGATTTTTAGATGGCAATTATGTAGACGCAAAAGGAGTGGAAGCTCTTGCGCTCATTCCCGCTAAACCTGTCTTATTGGGCATGCTGGCAAACGTGCTCAATGCACCCATACAGGGGCTTGCAATTGCGCTTAAAGCAATCGCAGACAAGCAACAAGAAGCTTAAATTAAAATTAAATGTAGGGTAAAGTTACCCAAAAAGGAGAATAAAAATGGCAGATATTCAAAAATTTATTGAAGAAATTAAAACCATGAGCGTTTTAGAGTTAAACGAATTGGTAAAAGCAATTGAAACGGAATTTGGCGTTTCCGCAGCGGCAACCGCTGTTGTCGCAGGTCCTGCAGCTTCAGCAGCTGCCCCAGTTGAAGAAAAGACGGAGTTTGACGTTGTGTTAAAGGAAATCGGCGCCAGCAAGATATCAGTTATTAAGGTTGTTAGGGAACTTACCGGCTTAGGCTTGGTAGAAGCTAAAAACCTTGTAGAAAGTGCACCCGCTACCATTAAGGAAGCTCAACCAAAAGAGCTTGCAGAGCAAATGGTTGCTAAAATTAAGGAAGCCGGCGCAGTTGCCGAACTTAAATAAGTATAGCTTACTAAATGTAAAGGGAGGGAGAGTCCTTCCCTTTTTTGTATCGCTAAAACCTTTGCAGTATATATGCTTTATTCAAGCTATTTCAGTTGATTTTTTTAACTATTGTATATAATATAAGTAATTTCTCTGAGATAAGGCACAATAGTTTTATTGTGCCTACAACACTAAAGGTGGAATGCCGACGTAGGTTGAAATACTGCGTACCTCGAACGAAACGTGCGGGATTTTTTATTCTTTTTCAGTTTATAAGTTTTTTCTATCTTACTATTAATTTTTTGCATTGAGATAGGTGGTTTTTTTTATATAAAATCTAATAATTTTGGTAATTGAAAGGCAGATAAGTATAAATATTTTGCTTTATTTTTGTGTAATGGGTAATTTAATAAAAGACAATTGCAAAAGTCCTTTTAAGAGGATATTAATGGACACAAACACATTAAACGTTAAAAACAAACGTAAAGAGCAAGACAGCATGGGGCAAGTGTATGTCGAAACGGACAAACTTTGGGGTGCTCAAACGCAGCGCAGCCTGACTAATTTTGCTATTGGCAATTATAAAATGCCGGCGGAAATTATAAAAGCAATAATATTAGTAAAAAAATGCTGTGCAAATGCTAATAGTTTTTTAGGACAGATAGACAAAGCAAAAGCGGAAGCAATTGACTTTGCATGTGATAAATTACTCAGTGACGATGCCTTAATAGCTAAACATTTTCCGCTTGTTGTCTGGCAAACAGGCAGCGGCACTCAGACGAATATGAACGCAAACGAGGTGATAAGCCGCCTTTGCTTGACGGAAAAAAACATAAATGTTCATCCTAATGACGACGTCAACAAAGGGCAAAGCACCAACGACGTTTTCCCTACTGCGATGCATATTGCCGCAAGTGTATTAACGTACAAAAACTTATTGCCGTCAATTGCAAAATTGAAAGATGCTTTTAAGCGTTTAGGCGCAAAAAATGGCGGAGTGCTAAAAGTAGGGCGTACGCATTTAATGGACGCTACGCCTATTTATTTTGAAGACGAAATTTCCGCATATTGCGAGAGTTTAAGCGATATTGAGCATCAAATACAAAATTCGCTGGAGCAGTTGTACAAGTTGCCCTTAGGCGGTACAGCAGTAGGCACAGGGCTTAATGCAGCGGAAGGGTTTAGCAGTGAGACGGTTAAGCTAATCAGGCAACAAACAGGCTTGCCCTTTAAAGAAGAAGCAAACAAGTTTTTCGGTCTTTCGCTAAAAAATGCAGTAGTAGCACTAAATGGAGTGTTGTCTGCTTATTCTACCGTCTTAATAAAAATTGCAAACGATTTGCGTTTTTTAAGTTGCGGTCCTAATGCCGGCATAAACGAAATCAGTTTGCCCGCAAATGAACCGGGCAGCAGCATAATGCCAGGCAAAGTAAATCCCACTCAGTGCGAGGCGCTTATTATGGTTGCGTGTGAAGTAATGGGAAACGATTTAACGGTAAAGTTGGCTCACACACAAGGGCAACTTCAACTTAATGCAGCAATGCCTGTAATGGCTTTTAAAACGCAGGAAAGTATTAGATTGCTCTGTGACGCAGTCAAAAGTTTTTGTTTCAATTGCGTAGAGGGCATAAAAATTAATACTCAAGCAATACAAACAAACAACGACAAGAATTTAATGGTAGCAACGGCGTTGACGCCTAAAATCGGTTACGAAGCGGCGGCGCAATTAGTTAAAACAGCGTATCAAAATAAAAAATCTCTTAAGGAAGTAGCGTTAAAGTGCGGCTTGCTGACAGAAGAGGAATATGACACACTTATTTTCAACAGCGCAAAAAAGAATAATTGATAAAGGGAGGCAATTATGGACAAAACCCAAATGAAAGAAATGGTTGATGAATTATATCAAATTCTGCTTAAACTCGAAACAAAAGAGGATTGTCGTATTTTGCTGGAAGATTTATGCACAATCAAAGAGGTGGAGCAAATGGCACAGCGAGTGAGAGCGGCACAGTTACTCAGCGAGGGCAACACATATGTTGAAGTTATCGAAAAAACCGATATTAGCTCTGCCACGTTGTCGCGTGTTTCGAGATGCCTTCAATACGGGGAGGGGTACAAAAAGTTTATTGTCCCTTCTACGAACAATAAGTAGCCCCAAACATTTGGAATTTTATCGTATATATGTTAAAATAAAGCAGTTAAGGGGGCAATTATGTCGTTAGTACAAATAAACATGCATATTTTGTTTTCCCTGTTATCTTATCATAAACAGGCATAAGGCAAAATAGCTTTATGCTTTTTTATTCATGTCAATAAAACGGAGGTAAATATGGCAGTAAAAATAGTTGTCGGCGGTCAATGGGGGGATGAAGGCAAAGGTAAAATGGTGGATTATCTTGCTCAGGATATGGACATTATTGTAAGGTATCAAGGCGGCGACAACGCCGGTCATACTGTAGTCAACAACAAGGGCGAGTTTAAATTGCATATTATTCCTTGCGGGATTTTTTACGATAATTGTGAAGCGCTTGCAGGCACAGGCATGGTTATTAATCCTGACGAACTTTTAAACGAATTAAACGAATTGCACAACAAGGGCGTAGATACTTCAAGGTTTTTTATCAGCAAAAAAGCTATTATTTTGATGCCCTATCATATTTCTTTGGATAAAGCTTTTGAACAATCAAAAAGCGGTGTTGGCAGTACAAAACGCGGTATTGCATATGCTTATGCCGACAGGGCAAGGCGTATAGCTTTAAGGATGGAGGATTTACTTGACCTTGATTATTGTAAGGATAGGTTATCCGATATTTTGCCTATGGTTAATAAGGAGTTAACTGCTTTTGGCAGCGAAACAGTTACTAAAGATGAAATCTTTCAAAAATGCTGCGAGTGGGCGAACAAACTCAAAAACCGCATTGTGGAACCTATAAGTTATATTCATAACGCTTTAAGACAAAACAAAAATATTTTGTTTGAAGGTCAATTAGGCGCAATGAAGGATTTAGACTTAGGCATATATCCCAACGTAACAAGTAGCAATCCTGTTGCGGCATATGCTTGCGCTTCGGCGGGAGTGCCGATTTCTTGCGTAAACAATGTAATAGGAGTAATAAAAGCTTTTAGTAGCGCCGTAGGCAATGGACCTTTCCCCACCGAAATGGCGGAAAACGAAGCTGTTGACTTTAGAGGCACAGGCGAAAATGTGGATGACGAATTTGGTGCAAGGACAGGCAGAGCAAGACGGTTAGGCTGGTTAGATTTGCCGGTAGTAAAGTATGGTGCGCAAATAAACGGATATACCGAAATAGCGGTATGCAAAATAGACAAGTTGGATACCTTCGATACTATTAAGGTATGTGTTGCTTATAAGTTAGACGGAAAGGAAATTGATTATATCCCCTCCACCAAAGACCTATATAAAATAGAGCCTGTTTATAGGGTGCTTAAGGGTTGGAAAAGCGATACAACAAAAATACGCAAAATAACTGACCTACCGAGAGAGGCACAAGAGTATTTGCAGCTTATTGAGGAAAGGGGGGGGGTAAAAGTAAAATATGTGGGCGTAGGACCCAGCAGAGACAGTATAGCTAAGTAAATTTTTTAGGTTGTTTGTATAACGCAAACAACCTATTTTTTTTAAGAGGCTCTTTGTCAAAGGTTGTGGGATAGTATAATGAGTAAAAGGGAAGAAAATTATAACAAGTTTTGCGAAATGCAAAACCACTTTCCGTAAACTAAAATTGCGCAAAAAATGATTTCAATAAGTCCCTAAACGTGCGTTTTTACTAATGAAAAATACTGTTTAGTTTCTATTTAAATTTGTGGGAGTTTACTATATAAATGTACAATGTTTTATTTGTTATTTAGTTGAAAGTGTGCTATAATTATAATCGGAGAGATTTTGGAGAAATTAAATGAATATAAGTGTTTTTGATGTTATAGGCCCTATTATGATAGGACCGAGCAGTTCTCACACTGCCGGTGCTGCAAGGTTGGCGCGTGTTGCAGCACAAATTTGCGCTAAGCCTTTTTTTAAGGTGGCATTTGGTTTATCAGGCAGTTTTGCCAAAACAGGCGCAGGGCACGGGACGGACAGAGCTCTTTTGGCAGGTGCGATGGGTTTTTTGCAAGATGACGAGCGCATTGTAGAGGCTT
>CALLXO010000251.1 GCA_937875645.1 uncultured Clostridia bacterium | reverse complement strand
CAAGGTTAAGAAGTCCGTCACCAGCTAAAACCGCTTGTGCATCACCGTAAATTTTATGACAGGAAGGTTTGCCTCGTCTAAAATCGCTGTTGTCCATAATAGGGAGATCATCGTGAATAAGGGAATAATTGTGTATAAGCTCAACAGCTATAGCTAACCTAATAGCGTTTTCGTCACAGACACCAATATCTTTTGCGGTGTTTAAAGATAACAAAAATCGAGAGCGTTTACCTTTCCCGTTAAGCGCATACAGCGCCGCTTCAACAGAGATAGTTTTGTCAAGCTCCGTCACGTATCTGAAAAAATATTCTTTGAAAACATCTTTTTCCATTATTTTATTCTTCCTCAAGCTTAAGCGAGAGTTTTGACCATTGCTCTTTAAGGCTGTCAATGCGTTTAGCGTATTCGTCTAATTTTGTCGCTCCCTCTTCGCATAAAACAAGTCCTTTTTCAAACAGCTTAAAACTGTCCTCAATGGGAGTATCCTTATCTTCTAACTTATCTGCAATTTCGTTTATGTTTTTTAACAACTTTTCAAAATCCATTTTTGCTCCTGTTTTTCTATTTATTATCTATTTTTTCCACCGCCGCACTAATGACACCGTCTATCAAAACAATCTTTATCTTATCGCCCTTACTTAACATATCAACCGAACTTACCTTAACGCCCTTTTTATAAATAAATGCCTTGCCGCCTAATAATAGATTTTTTGGTGACAAAAGTTTTATTTTTTGCTCTAACAGCTTAAGAGAAGAACCGCCATCCTCTACTTTTTTTAAAAGCAGATTACCGCAACTATTTATTGCGTAATTAAGTTTTCGCTTTGAGAAGGCTATTTTTTTATTCAGTGCATTGTTGACCGTAAAAACAGCATTCAAATATCTGTTTTTGACGTCAGAAATCTTGTATGTTAAAGCTTCTCTTAATGACTTAACAGAGGCATTAAGTTCCTTCGGTAAATTATGAGCCGTGATAAGCTCCGCCGCCACAGAGGGCGTACTGGCTCTTACATCGGCGCAAAAATCACAAATGGTATAGTTTGTTTCGTGACCCACCGCAGAAATAATTGGCTTGGCACACTTATAAACAGCATCGGCAACTTCTTTTGTGTTAAATGCGAATAAGTCTTCCGCACTTCCCCCGCCGCGCGCTACAATAACAACGTCAACGTCTCTTTCAGAAAAATATCTTATCCCCGCTGCTATGCTGCTGCTGGCATTTTCGCCCTGTACTTTTACAGGAAACAGCGTCAAACGCACATATTTATTGCGCCTTTTTGCTACGTTATAAATATCGTGAATAACAGCCCCTGTCGGCGAAGTGACAACCCCCACAGTAAAAATAAACTTAGGTAAAAGTTTTTTGCGGGATAAATCAAAATACCCCGATTCCTGCAATTGCTTTTTTAATGCTAAAAAATTAAGGTACTGTTCTCCTTCGCCTTTAAGTAAATTTACCTTAGCAACAGTGAAACTTATTCTGCCGCTTTTTAGATAAGTTGGCCGCCCCTCTGCCACAACAGAACAACCGTTAAATAGGTTTACGCTTGCTTTGTCGGCATACATAAAACAATCCATTTGAGAAAAAGCATCTTTTAGTGTAAAAAAGATGCTTTCGCCGTTATCGTGCAAATTAGATACTTCGCCGCTGACACTAATACGGGAAAGCATAGGTTCGTTATCCAACAAAGCTTTTATAAAGTTGTTATACTGAGTGACTGTTATTATCATTTAATATTATTTTGTTTTTTTGCGGCATTTACTATATTTTCCGCCATTATTGCTACTGTCATTGGACCGCAACCACCGGGCACGGGAGTAACGGCATCGGCAACTTTAATAACTTCTTCAAAATCGACATCGCCGCAAAGTTTGCCCTCAACAAAATTTGTGCCTATATCAAAAACTATTGTGCCCTTTTTTACCATATCTGCTTTAAGTATTTTGGGAACGCCGGCACATGCGACAATTATGTCGGCATTTAAGCATTGCTTTTTTAAGTCAACTGTGCGTGTGTGGCATATTGTGACTGTTGCGTTACGGTTTAGTAGCATTAAAGTAATAGGTTTGCCTACAATTGAGCTACGTCCAATAACGGTGACATTTTTGCCCTTAAGGTCTATATCATAATGCTCCATAAGCCGTATTGCGCCGTAAGGAGTACAAGGATAAAAATCTGTTTGTTGGTTTGTATAAAGAGAATATGCATTTAAAGGACTTTGACCATCAATGTCTTTCTCCGCACTTATTGCGCTAAAAACAGCTTTTGTATCTATGTGTTTGGGCAAGGGTGTCAATACCATAATACCATTGACAAAACTGTCATTGTTTAATTGTTGAATACGATTTATGATATCTTGAGTGGTACTTTCTTCCGGTAATATCTCTAAATTTGCTTCAACGCCCAACTTGTCGCAAGTACGTTTATTTGATAAAGCATATTGCTTGACGGAGTCGTCCTCGCCTACTGCAAGCATAGTAAAACCCACAGTAAAGCCCGCTTTAGCTAGATTTGAAACTAATAGGGTTTGCTCCGCTATTATCCTTTTTGACTCTTCTCTGCCCTCTAATATTTTTGCCATATTTCTCCTTAGTTAACGCTTTTTTCCTTTGTGTACTCTGCCAAAATTCCGTTGATAAAACTTGCGCTGTTTTCAGTAGAATAAGTTTTGCCTAATTCGACAGCTTCGTTTATTATTACAGCAACAGGCGTGTCGGTATTATCCAACTCGTATACCGCCATCAACAAAATTGCCAAATCTACTTTAAATAAGCGTTCCTCCTTAAAGCCATGCGACAAGGCAGATATTTTTGTTTTGTAGTCGTCAATATTTTTGACGACTCCTTCATAAATCTCTTCTATAAAATCACGGTCCGATTCGTCAAGCAAAAAGATTTTATCGTCAATATCTGTTGCAGACGTAAACTGCTCCAAGCTTAAATCGCCGTAAGTATTAGTAAATAAATATTCGTATATAAGGCTAAAAGCTACCTTCCTTGCATCTTTACGCATTATTCCTCCGCACCACAAAACCCTCTGGCTTTTCCAAAGGGTTAAAAAACTAATCGGCTTTAACTCCAATAATATGGACGTTAATTTCCTTTACTTTAAACTC
>CALLXO010000250.1 GCA_937875645.1 uncultured Clostridia bacterium | reverse complement strand
GCATAGTTAGAAGCACCAGTATAAGTGCCGTTAAAGCTGTTTGCCAAACTTGTTTCCAGCCATATGTAAAATCTTTTGTTTTAATTTTGCGCATCAGGTAGTTTAAGCCTATTGCCAATGCCAAAACGCATTCCGCACCAAACTGAATTTCGCGGATAGTAAGCCCCGTGTCTTCTGTCAATCCGATAAATGCCAAAACGTTTGTCTTAAAATAGGTAATATTAAGGGCATAAACAACAGGCACAACAAAAGCGATTATATTTTTGAAGGTTTTTTTGTTAAACCATGGCTCTACAATAAGCGTCACTACGCACATTAAGGTCAACGCGCGTAAAATTACCAGAAACAGTGTTGTACCCTGATTAAAGATAGAATATAATCCTTTGACGCCGTAAAAGTAATCCCGCGAAAAAAGTCTTATGCTATAAATTGCCGCAAAAACAAGACTAAAAACTTTGCCGACAATACTTAAACG
Source organism: uncultured Clostridia bacterium (assembly GCA_937875645.1). GTDB lineage: Bacteria > Bacillota > Clostridia > Christensenellales > CAG-314 > SFEB01. Next base: position 3,294 of record CALLXO010000250.1, on the reverse strand, counting down.
TTTTTCGTTGGTTTTATAATTATATAAAAAATAAAGACCTGCAGCAATAATAATTGCGCTTATCCCTAATATTAGTTCCTTTTGCATTTTTTACCCTTCGTACAATTAATTAGGTAACTTTATGAGTTATTTTTATTTTTTGTATAAAAGTACTCTGTGTTATAGTTTACTTTTTTTAGCGCGTTTTGTCAAGTTGAAATCAAAATAGCCGTGATAATCTACAAAAAGAGAAAACAGCAGAATAGCAGAGAAGCAAAAACATAGATGACTTTCTCTTTTCTTTTTTCTTACTGTTTTTCAAAAAATTTTCTTATGTATAAATAACCTTATCTGCCGTTATTTGACTTAACTTGCCTTTTAAATTTGTTTGAAAGCTGCTCGCTCGCTATATACCATATAACGCTTTCGTGCGGGTTAGAGGGACTAAACATATAGTATTCCTTTCCGTAAAAAGTCTGAAAGCCTTTGTCTTTAGCATAACACAAGTAAAAGGTATCGTGATTGGGTATAAACAGTTCAAACTGCTCTCCGTCCTTGCTGCCGCTGTACGTTAAACCGTTAGCGTTAAGAGTAACAATTCCTTCCCCTGCTTCCCGAGTAAAACCCTTGCCGTTGTGGCTTGGCAGTGACAATTTAACTTTGCTACATAGCTCATAATTATCATCAGCGTTTACTTGATCGGCAATTTTTTGTTTTTGCGCCTTAAACCACTGCTGAAAATTATCATAATAATGAGGAAAGCCGCAATCGCAAAAAGCATATCTATCATTCACTTTTACGGTGTAACCGCAATTGGTGCATTTTACAGTATTGCCCTTTGAGGTAATACAGAAGTTTTTGTTGCAATGGGGACAGTGGTACAATATGCTTTCGAGATTTTCCGCAATTTTTTTGCTTTTATATCGCACTTGCGGATGTTTTTTTAGCCATTCAAAATCATTATAATATAAAGCTTCCTCCATAGTTTGCTGTACCGTTTCGGGAGTAGCTACTTTTAATTCCTCCACGCTGAATAGTCTTTTTAAAGTAACCTCAACAGGGCCCTTTCGAATTTTTTTAGCCCATTTGGGTTTTACAAAAAAACCGCCCTCTATGTGACACAAGTAAACAGGGAGATTAAGCTTTTTAAAAAACTTGCCCGTACTCTCCGGCACGCTTTCCATCTCACCATACATAGAAAGCCGAACTTCTGGCATAAACCCTAAAATTGCCCCCTCTTTTGCCAAAGACAAAGTATTTTTTACCGATTCTACATCGGCGGTAAATAGGCTTTTGGGGATGACTCCCACTTTTTTCATCAAGCCGCCTACTTTTTTATCAAACAGATAATAACGGTTGGCGATAAAACTTGTGGTATTTGGCCAAGTTGCATAAGAACAATAAAGCATATCAAAGGCAGAAGAATGATTGCATACAATTATATATTGTTTTGGCAAAGTCCCTGCCAAATTGGTAACCTTAATTTTAGCCTTGTGTTTAAACCTAATCGTTCTAAACATCGTTTTTCTGGGCAAATTGACCTTTCCGTAGCTACTGTATAATTTTTTCATATTAAAGCCTCGTCATAAACTCCACAAATCTTTTATTCATTGTTGCAAAATCTAAAATAACTAAAGTATTGGGAGCATCAAAAACCTTGTCTGTTAAATGAGCACTGCTAGCAAAAACACAGCCCATACTCATATATGCTTTTAATATAGGCGGAACGGTACGCTTTACTTCACTTAGATTTATTGTATCTATCGGCACTCTGTCCAATTTTATGCTCGGTTGATAGGCATAGGGTTGCAATGAGGTGTCCTTTGATAAATACATATTAAAATAACTCATTAGTTTATCAAAAGCGTCCTCTTCCATGGGCGGAAAAAAGATTGACCCAAACATAAGTCTTATGTCATTTTGATTAACATATTTTAACACGCCGCTTAAAAGCATTTTTATTACCAATCCATCTCGGTAACCATTTTTGACAACGGCACGTCCCAATTCCATTATATTATACGGCTGATTTTTAATATCGTCAATGTTAAAATTACTTTCGCAGGCAAATTTATTGATTTTTTTTAAATGCTTGCGGGTAATTAGTCGGTAACTTCCCACCACCTCTTTAGTATCGGTATCTATCGCAATAAGATGATCGCAATATAAATCGTCGTCGTTGTACGATTGCTCAAAACTAATTTCCGTCCTCTCTCGATGAAAAAGTATAAGCTCCTCATAACGAAGTCTACGGGCTTGGTAAAGTTCCTCCGCTGTGCTTAACATTTTTACTCTGATGTTTTTATGATTAAAATCTATTTGTGTCATATATCCCCGCTTAACTTAATCGCTTGTCTTCTCCTGTTAAAACCAGAATGTGTGTTGTTTTTTTGTTTGCTATCCTTGCTAAAATGCTTTCGCCGTAACGGCTTAACAGCTCACTTGCTTCTAAATTTGTAGTTATAATTGTGCTTTTTTCCTTAAGCTGTCTTTCGTTTAACAGCGAATATAAACTTTCTAAGCTTATTTTTTTATAGATTGGTTCCTTGCCTAAATCGTCTACTACTAAAACATCGGCATTTATCAAAACGTCCATCAAAATTTTGTGTCCCTCCGACATAAAATCATCAAAAAACATTTTGTTTAGTTCGTAAGCAGTTACGCTAATTACATTAACATTTCTGTCCCTCAATGCGTTGACAATACAGTCTGCCAAAAATGTCTTGCCTACTCCCGTATGCCCTTTTATCAAAAAATTAATTTTGTCGATTTTAGGGAAAGCTTTGCAATATTCTTCTGCTTCTTGATAACACTGTCGGTTTTTTAATAATTTTTCGGTGCTTTTTTCGAATCTGCCTTTATTAACCGTTAAATATTCACCGTAAAGAATATCTTTTATCAATTCCGTTAAACACTTGCACTGTTTGCCTGCAACGTAACCGGTATCAAAACAATTCTTGCATTTATATTGCGGATTTAGCCTGTCAACGCTAATGCCTCGATTTTTTAGTACTTTGTTAAATTTGTTTTGCGCCAAAATTAGATTTTTTTCGTCACTTGCCGTAACTGCCCTGTTATGTTTATTTCGGATATGATGCACTTCCAACAGTCGCAAAGAAGTATAAGCCTCCTTTATATCAGGGTGCGTCAATAAAGAATCCAGCAAAAAAGACGCTTCATACTGAGCGTTTTGTCTTTGGCGTTTAAGCTCTTCTTTTGCTTTCTTTATTGCGTCGGATAATTGCATTTGTTAGTCCTCTAAACCGTCAAACATTGCTTTAAGCTGTTCGGCAGTATATGTTCTGTCTGTTGCAA
>CALLXO010000249.1 GCA_937875645.1 uncultured Clostridia bacterium | reverse complement strand
CAATAAAAATTGAATAGCATAATAAAAAAGGAAGTTGCGAAACTGTGACTTCCTTTTTGCTTCAATAATAAAATTGCTATTTGAGGGAAATTGGGTAGATTAGTAAAAACTTGCTACTGTCAACGAAAGCATAATTACAATTGGCAGAAGGCAAGGATAATGGATAACTATATTTTAATAAAGCAGTATTAGATAAATTAAAAAACCCACCGACATAGCAGTCGATGGGTTTTTTGTAAATCTTAGATATTTAGTTTATCTAATAAATGTTTGTCCAAAGCGTTTAAACTTTAAACAGTGTCCCAATTAAGAATAGCTTCGCAGTCTGCGTTCCAATTAGCTTTCCAGCCGTTAGGAGCGGAAGCATACCCTGTGATGTTGATGTTTTGAGTATCTGTCCAACCTTTAAAGGCGTAAGCGCCGACAGTTGTAACAGTATTGGGCAGGGTTATGCTGATAATGCTCGTGCAGTTTTCAAAAGCATAGTTGGCAATAGTGGCTAAGTGGCTTCCTTCTTCAAGGTTTACTGCTGTCAAACCTGTGCAGTTTGAGAAGGCATAATTGCCAATAACTATAACGCTGTTGGGGATAGTAATTTCCTTTAGGTCGGTGCAACCTGCAAAGGCATAGTTACCTATAGCTTTTACGCTACGGGGTAGTGTTACCTGACTTAAAGTTGTGCAACCGTTAAAGGCATAAAGACCTATGCTGGATACGTTGTTGGGGATAACAATGCTTGTCAAGCTTGTGCAGCCTTCAAAGACATAGTTTTTGATGCTTGTTAATCTGCTTCTGTCAGCAAATGTTACTTTAACTAAATCGACGCAGCCTTGGAAAGCATAATCGCTAATGTTGATTATATCTCTATGCAACGTTATTTCGGTAAGACCTGACCCTGCAAAAGCATAATTAGGAATATCTATTATACCTCTTGGTATATCTATTTGAGTTAGCGAGGTGCAATTGCTGAAAGCTTTTTGACCTATACTTGTTACGCTGCTTGGTATAGTGATATCAACAAGGTTAGCACAATTTAAGAAAGTATTTTCTCCAATCGCAGTTAAGCTTGCGGGTAGGTCAATAGTGGTAATAGCAGTATTAGCAAACGTGAAATTGCCAAGAGCTGTCAATTTAGCAGGTAGATTAGTTACTTCGCTTAGTCTTATGCATCCCGAGAAAATTTGATTGTTAAAACTGGTAAGCGGACTTCCCTCTGCAAATGATGCTTTTGTTAGACTTAAGCAATCCATGAAGACTGATGCAGTAGCTGCTGTCCCTAAGCTTGTCACACTTGCCGGTATTGTAATTTCCCTCAATGCAGAGCCACGGAAGGCATTATTGTTTATGGTTTTTAAGCTTTCGGGTAAGGTTATGCTTGTAACTCCGCATTTATTAAATGCATAGCCATTAATAGTAGTTAATGCGCTTTCTTCTTCAAAGGTAATTGTTGTTAGCGAAGTGCAATTCCGGAAGACATATGAAGAAGTACCCGTGCCGATAGTGGTTACCGATGCTGGGATGGTAATACTCTCAAGAGCAGAGCAGCCGTCAAAAGTATAGTTTCCTATTGTTGTAATACCGTTGGGTAAAGTTACGTAAGCAAGCGAAGTGCAATTCTGGAAGGCATAAGTACCTATGCTGGTTACATGGTTAGGTATTGTTATTCCGGTAAGGCCTATGCAACCGACAAAAGCGTAGTTACCAATGCTTTCTACGCCGCTTGGTACTTCGTATGTACCTTCTTTTCCGCCCGGATAGCTAAGCAGAGTTGTTTTATCTTTATTGAATAATACGCCGTTTACTTCGCTAAAATTAGTATTAGCTTGGCTTACTACAAATCCGGTTAAGCTCCAGCAATTTTGGAAAGCGGTATTGGTAATTGTTGTTACGCTATCAGGGATAACTATGCTTGTTAAGCTATTGCAACCCGCAAAAACAGTACCGCCGATGGATGTAAATGTCATTCCTTCTGCAAAAGTTACAGTTTCAAGAGCGGCGCAGTTTTGAAAAGTAGAGGAGCCAAGGGTAGTAACACTGTTAGGTACTGTTATTCCAGTAATAGCACTACAATTTTTAAAAGCACCGTTAATAGTTTTTATAGTATTGGGGACAGCGACTGTTCCTGTTTTTCCTTCCGGACACTTAATAAGCGTAGCTTTGGTTTTATCATATAATATACCGTCTACATCACAGAAAGCAGTATTATCCTCGTGGACATTAAATGAAGTAAAATTAGAGCTGTCATTGAAAGCAGATGCATTTATTTTTGTTACTCCAATCGGTATTGTAATACTTATTAAACCTGATCTTTGGAAAGCCATATTGCCAATTTCAGTTTGCGCTCCTTCGCCAAAGGTTACATTGCCAAGTCCAGCAGCTTGGAAGAATGTCATATTAAGCATTGTTACGCCGCTTGGTATTACTATGTCCCCTAAACTGTTGCAATTACCAAAAGCTTGCTGACCAATACTTGTTACGCCGCTTGGGATGGTCACGTCTTTAAGAAGATCGCAGTTAAGAAAGACTTGGTTTCCTATGGTAGTAAGGGTGCTTCCTTCGTTAAAGGTTATCGTTGTTAAAAGTTGGCAGGTTGAGAAAAGGGTAGTGTCAAGTTTTGTCACTTTACTTGGAATGTTAATTTCGGTTAAAGCCCAGCAAGTATTAAAGGCGGAGACGCCTATGGTGATAACACTCTCGGGGATAATAATCTTAATTATTCCTAAATTGCCAGCAAAAGCGGAAGCACCAATTTCTGTTACTCCGTCAGGAATGGTAAATACTCCAGATTTACCCAATGGGCAGTATATAAGTACTGTTTGGTCGTCATTAAAGACTACGCCGTTTATCGACTTAAAAGATGAACTTTCTACATCAAATGCTTCAAGAGCTATGCAACCAGTGAAAGCAGAAGCTATAATTTTTGTAACACTATCGGGGATAGCTAATTCTGTAAGGCTAGTGCAGTTTTTGAAAGCATTAGCCAGAATTTCTTTTAAACCTTTGTTAAGGGTTACATTCATAAGACTTGAGCATCCTTCGAAAACAGAAGTATTAATTACTGTTACGCCTGCCGGTATAGTTACGTCAAAAAGACTTGAGCAATTTTGGAAAGCATAATCCCCTATGCTTGTAAGGGTGCTAGGTAAAGTTAAGCTCATTAAGCTTTTGTTATCTTTAAAGGCTTTGGCACCAATGGTTATTAAATTCTTCGGCAGGTCTATTCCCGCAATGCCGCATGCTTCAAAAGCACTATCACCTATGCTTTCTATTGTTTCAGGTAGGATAACACTTGCTAAATTTGTACAGTTTTGGAAAGCATTATTAGGAACACTCTTTATGCCAACAGGAATAGCAATTTCGCTAAGAACGGAGCAGTTGAAGAAAATGTGTGTTCCTAAAGAAGTAATTGTATTGGGTAGATTAATGCTTCTGAGTTTTGAGCAATCTCTAAAAGCGGAACCATTTAGTTCAGTAACGCCGGTAGGCAGTGTTACCGTTGTAAGTTTTTTACATTCTATAAATGCAGAATCACCGATTTCTGTCAAGTTATCTGGTAAGGTTAATATTGCAAGGTTAGAGCAAGTTTTAAAGGCAGAAGCGCTGATGATTAAATCTTCAGTTCCACCGTTTTCAAAGGTAACCGTAATTAAATTTGTGCAGTTTTGGAAAGCGTAATTGCTAATTACTTCGACGTCTTTATTTATGGTAATGCCTGTTAGGCGGGTATTGCTGTCAAAAGCATAATCTCCGATTATAGTTACGCCTGCTTTAACGGTATAATTGCCTGATTTACCCATAGGATAAGACACTAATGTAACAACGGTTTTAGTTTCCGTTTGGGTAGTGCTATAAAGTACGCCTTCATGCGAGCTGAACACTGTATTGCCGGCGGCTACATTGATTGAAGTTAAGTTTGAACAGCCTTGGAATGCGTTTGCGCCTATACTGACTATGCTGTCAGGTATAGAAACAGATATAAGACTTGTGCAACCTTTGAATGCTTCACTTTCAATTTCTGTGACATCTTTACCTTCGTACTTAGAGGGGATATCCAATGTTGTTACTAAGCTGAGGTCGGCTGCTTTTTTGACAGAATACTGAGTATCGTTTTGTATTAAAGTATAAGTAAGAGCAGATCTCCAACCGGCATAAACAGTTGCATCTTCGGTTATTTGCCATGTAGAAATACTCTTGCCTGTATCGTCTGTGAGTTTTACTTCATCTTCGCTGTACCAACCGACAAATATTCTTCCGTCAGTCGAGACAGGAACATTCAATTTGAAAGGATTGCCGAAAGTAATGCTTTCGGTGTCTTCGCTGCCGTCATAAGAAATATTAATAGTTTTTGGCGTCCAATAAGCGTATAGCGTAATATCGCCGTTTTCTGCAAAGGTGGTGTCAGTAAATCTTAAACCGTTGCTTGCGGCTCCCCCAACGGACGTATACCAACCGTTAAAATCATAGCCGCCTCTTGTTATTGCGGGTAATTTTCCCACAGGGTCGCTCACTGCTTTATAGATTGTATTGACGCTTTCGCCGCCATTGCTGTAAAAGTGTATCGCATGAGCATATACATTTATGATTGCTTCATTTGAGTAAATAATGTCGTTGTTGGATCTAACAGTGATTGTGTTTATTCCTGCTTTATCAAGCGTTACGTTAGCATAATTTACGCCTTCTACTCTAAACGGAGTACCGTCATTGACCTTGACTTCATAGAAGTATGTATCATTAACGTATTTCCATGATACAACGCCATTAGCATAAGTAAGAGTATTGTACATTGAAGTTCTTATCGCTATCGGGTCGCTCCACAAGGAATAAGCATTAGCTGTGTTTGCTCTTACGCTAATTAAATGATCGGTATTGGGAGCAAGTACAAGCGATTCGGGCAAGAGATAGCTATTGGTATCAGAAGTGAAAATTTGATCGTTTATCCTGACGCTGTAGCTTGTTGCGCCTACAACCGCCGTCCAGTTTACTCTCGATATGTTTAAAGAAACATTACGAGGTGCTGCGGGAGTGGTTTTGTGGTATGTGTATATTGAAGCATCGGGGCTGTTAAAGCCTTTTGTCATCGGAGTAACTTTAATCTCAATTCCGCCTTCGCGCATGCCAAATTCCTTAAGGTTAAAGCTTGTTTTGTTGCCGATGTCAAAAACTTCTTCATTTGCACTGTTGCCGCTCTTAACAGAAACAATGTAAGTTGTGGCGTTTTGTACCGCCTCCCACAATAAAGTCTGAGTGCTTTCAACTAAATAGAAGTTGGAAACAGAGGACAAAACTTTGTTGTAGGTAAATTCTTTAGATTCAGAAGTGGCAAAGCCGTCGGCTTCTGCTCTAACTACAAATTTGATTCCGCCAGTTTGCATGGGGCAATTTGCAAAATTGTAAGATGTAGAATTACCGTTGTCGAAAGCGTCATGATTGTGTAGTTTATCGCCGCAATCAACTGTTATTGTGTATTTTGTTGCATTGTCGATTTTGTTAAACAGAAGAGTTGAACCGATTACGTTAAAGTGAGATACTCTTGCCAATGCTTTGTTTTGGTAATGTCTTACTGTGGTGTCTGAGTTGTTTACTACGTCAGCAGCTTTTGCCGTTACTTCAATGGTGTAATCGCCAGCAGGGAGTTGTGAAAAATCAATGTCTTCTCTTGTGGAAGTTACTGTTTTGATTAACTCGTATCCTTTGGGGCCGCTTATCTCAAGATTGTAACCGCTATTTCCAAAAACAGAATTCCATCTGACAGAATTGGAAGTAACATTTACTACAGGAGCAGGCAGTTTAGAACCGGTTGTTGCTCTTTGCCATAGGGCAAAAAGCGTGGTATCTTGCTCAAATACCATATCTTCAGTCCACTTAAAGGATAATTCGTCTTCTTTGTTTGAAGTGCTTATCCACCAGCCTTCAAAGGTGTAACCTGTGCGGCTGTCTGGCGTGTAAACGTCATGAAGTTTGCTACCGACAGTAGGTAGGGTAGCAGGATTTTGTACTTGGTAACCAAGGTCAAAGTCAACTAAAAACTCGTTTTGCCCGGGAAGAGCAGATACCCATTTTGCATAAAGCTTTGTGTTAGCAGTAATGCCTTCTGCAAAATTAAAAGGAGTTTCTAATTCGCTATCGACATACCATCCTAAAAAGGCATAACCACCGCGTGTGGGGTCGTTTGGCTTTGCTACTGTTTTTCCGTTGGTTACAGAACGGGCAGCAATTGCCGAGCCTTCGT
>CALLXO010000248.1 GCA_937875645.1 uncultured Clostridia bacterium | reverse complement strand
AAAAATTTCTGTCGACAAACTGCGCTCCGCTTAAACTTTCACTACAAAAATATATGCCGGGTATTATAAAACTGTATCGCTGAGTGCTTATCACCGTATTAAAATAAAAGCCGCTTTCACTCCAAAACGCTCCGGAAACAAAATAAGTAATAGTAGCACCTTGTGTAGCAGCAGTAACAGGAACGCCGTTTAACAAAAAGCACAAATTATTCTCGTCCCAAACTGCCCCTTCCACATAATAAGTTTCTACACTATTTGCTGAATTAGAAAGCACAGGGGAAACAGTAAAAAAGTCTACCGTTAAATAAACCGTCGTATTTGTTGGAGGCACTTGGTTAATAGCTATGTCAATTTTAAAACCGCGTGTTTTTTGCACTTTATCAAAAACATTTAAATAATTATCCTCTTCCGACATAAATTTGCAATAATCGTAATGCACCTCGTTTGCTCCGCTAAATTCAGTAAATTTTAAGCTCATATACACTTCTTGACTGCTTGTAAGAGGATAAAAGAGAGAAGTATCCAGTAATTTGTTGTTGGGCAGACTGTCAAAGTAGGCTGCAAAAGTATTGCCCGAAAGATATTTTTGATATTGGTCTCCGCCAATTCCGCTCACGGGAATTATTATTTGCTTAAAAACAGTAAAAGAAGGGAAGTCAACGTCGTAATAAATGCTCGAAGTATTATAAATTAGATTTTGATAAAACACATAAACATATCCCTCTATTTGAGATACTTGTGTGTTTGCCGATAGCACTCCTTCAATTACAACAAAACCGTCAAAGGTATGTTCGTCAATATAATCCTCTATCTGAGTGTTTCCGCTTGTTAGTGTAGTAAATTGCTCAACACTGATTAATATTGTTCCGTTTTGAATAGTTTCAAAGGAATTAATATCCATAAGCAATGCGCCAAAAAGACAAAGTTTACCGTCAGAAATATAATAAACATCAGTGGTGTCATCTATCGTCATAACAAAAGGCGTATTGGCTCTCTGAGTCACATACAGCTCTAATTCTTCTCTGCTGTTGCCCGCCAAAACAAAACTTTCCTCTGCCTTTTGACCGTTTACCCCAATGGCCAAAAACAAAGTGCTGTTGTTTTCGATAAAATTGGCAGGCTTAATATATAATTTATCTTTATTAGTCAAATTATACTCGTTTATACCTACGGTAAGCGTATATTGTAGTGTAATTTCGTCATATGAAAGAGCAAAGGAATTAAAAACATTTTCGTCATAAACAAAGGTTACGCCGCCTGTGTCGCTAATAGTAATGCTAATGGATTCGGATATTTGCGCTGCTTTGGTAACTGAAGCTAAAGCATTAAAAACGTCGCATTTAGTATGAAAATTTGTTATCCTCTTAAACAAGTCTATCTTATAATGGTTGTGTATCTGTGTTTTTAGAGCGTGTAAAGCGGCATTTGCTATAGACATATCGCTTTCTCCCACTATTTTTACTGTTTTTTGCGCTTGTTTAACCACAGCGCCTTTAAAATATACAAATACCTCTACTACTACCATTTTGTCCGTTGCTTGGCGTTGTGGTATCCAATTTGTAATGCGTTCGTTGTCTATAATGTAGGTATATGTTAAATCAAAATTTTGGTATTTTTGCGCAAGCAAAATGTCTGTAAAAACACTATCGGGGATAAAATCCAGAGCAAAGGTAAGTGCATCAGAAAATACCGCCTGCGTTTTTGGGTCAGTGCTATTTGTTAAGCTAAATTCTGTCGCTGTCTGATCCAAAGAAGTATTTATTAAATAAGATGACGTCAGATAAGACGTAGAATAATATGCGTTGGGAGCTTTTACATAAATGTTTTTTGGATAATCGGGTAGGGAATATATATTCCCTCCTTCCCCTTCTATGGCAAATAAACCCCCAAAGGAATGTTTAATAGTTAAGTCGCCCTTAAGCGTCAAGGTAAAAAAAAGCAAGTTTAAATTTGAAGGCATAAACAAGGTATAATCAGTCTCAACGGTGACGTTATCCACCAGCCAAATATTACAGTAACTATCTGATTTGTTGGCTACTTGAGTATTGCTTTGGTAATGGCTTTGGTCGTTTATTACCTTTAAATCAAAAAAAGTGGAAACATATTCGTTGCGGATGTTTTTTATTTTACCTTCCTTAATTTCAGCGGCTTTTACTGCCACTATGCTTACGTCACTTACTTCTGTTGGGGTAAAGGTAAACTGCGTAACAAGCTCGCCTACTTCTAAAGTCACATCAAAAATATAACAAAAGGAACCGTCCATAAGGTCTATTTTTTTGTAAGGAGTTTGAGTAAGCGCATTTTGAGTAAACACAAGCAAATGGACAGCTACTGTTTCTACCGAAGTCAAATTGTCGTGTGTTTTATGTATTGAAGTTACCGTTGCTCCGCAAATTGACAAATAATGATATACATTATCCCCAGTGCCGTTTAGCGTAATATTATCGCTTTTTGCAGTAACGGTATGTGTTTCATAAATGCCGTTAACAACAGCATATGCCGCCGCTACTATCAGCACAAAACAACAACACAACAAACACAGAATTACGTTTTTTAATGGCTTTTGCTTTTTCACTCTTTACCTCCATTATATTTGCTTAGTATACAAACTCAGCATTCTTTCGTATGCAAAACCGTCTACATAAATTTGTGCGGTAAATATACCCATATACCTTTCAAAACTTTGTCTTAACTCTATAGTCAAAAGTACGGCAAAATCAAGAATATTATCGTTAATATATTGACTTATTACCCTGCTGTTTAACAATTGCGTGATTTGCTCATAATTTACCTTCATATCACTTAATGCGGCGAGTACGCCTTGTGCGTCTAATGTGTTTTTATATACGCCCGCCTGTATAAAGGCGTTGACTAATTGCATGTCATTAAGCAGAGTAATTAGACTTATTCCGCTGTTTAACAGCAACTTATAATCGCCAAATTTAAGCGCAGACGCACCGGACGAATATTTTAACACGTAAAAACTACCGTTGTTTTCTATATATGCGGGCAAATAAGTAACTTTGCTACTGTTATAATCTTCTGTTTTTGTATCAACAAAAACGTTGCCGCCGTTAACCAAGCTATTTATTAAATTTACGCTTTGCGCCGTTTGCATACTTACAATATCAAATTTGCTTAATACGCCAGCAGCTTTTATAAACTCTGTGTCTG
>CALLXO010000247.1 GCA_937875645.1 uncultured Clostridia bacterium | reverse complement strand
TCTGCCAGTAAGGGCAACGCAACAGACAGTGAAATATTGCTTCCTTCCACTTACAATGGTTTGCCGGTTAGGCAATACGTAGACGGTATACCTACACTTTGGTGTGATAGCATAATATATAGTAAATAGCAAAACAGTATTAAGCCGCTGGGGTAATCTCGGCGGCATTTTTATTTAAATTAGGACTTAAAAACGATACAGATATATTCTCAAGTTTTTTTTGCAGCAGGGATAAATAATGTATTTTTAGCAAAAGGGTGCTCCGTAAAGTATATTTTATTTTTTTCAATTTTGCCCTTGACATTATCACGGATATACCATATAATATGTAATATCGATACCATAGAATATGGTAAGGTTGTTGTTACAATATTTGTGGTTATTCCTACTCAAAAATACTATAAAAGAGTACGGAGTAATTAATCTTCTGATGAAATAAATATTGATAAATGCGAGGTTAGGAGGATTAAAAATATGAAACGTAGAATAGGCAAAATATTTTTTGTGATGGTGCTGATTGCAATCGTATTTGGTATGACTCTTGTCGGATGCGAAAAAAAGATATACACAGTAACATTCGATCACCAATACAATAGCATTGTTTCTACTGTAGAAGCAGAAAGCGGCAGCAAAGTGACTAAACCAAGTGACCCAGTTAGGGCGGGCTACATATTCAGTCACTGGTATTTAGAAGACGAAAGTCAGGAATATGACTTTAACAAAAAAGTAAAAAGTAATATTACCTTAAAAGCAAAATGGGAAGAAGCCTATAGGGTGAGTTTTGTCCTAAATGGCGGAACGATGGAAGATGATATTCGTTTGCTTATTGAGGGTTCCTTGATAGCTAAACCAATCACAGACCCAATAAGGGAGGGCTATGCATTTATTGGTTGGTATTATAATGAGCAGCTTACAGAAAATTACATATTTGATAAGCCTATCGAAAGGGATGTAAATATCTATGCAAAGTGGCACAAGGAAGTTGTTGTAAATTATTATTTAAACTTTAAAACAGGACAAGAAGATTTATATTTTTCCCAAACTGAGTTAGAAGGAGATAAAGTGACTCTTCCTGCCGACCCAACACGGGAAAATTTTGTTTTTACAAGATGGTATTTGGATGCCGATAACACACAGGAATTTGATTTAGACACCCTTGTTGAAGGTGGCCAACTTAACCTTTATGCGGGTTGGGATGATCCTTCCTTAGATAGGTTTTCAGTGAAGTTTTATGACGCTGACGGGACGTTGTTGCAAGAGAGCACAGTAATAGAAGGCTGTGCCGCAACTCCGCCGATTGTAGAAAGTAAGGAAGAATATTATCGTTTTGCAGGTTTTGAGGGCGGCGATTATACAAATGTTGTAGAAAACTTGATTTTGACAGCGACGTATGAGCTTAATACCTTTGATACCTATTACTTTGACTTTATTTTAAACGACGAGTCAGACGGTTATATCATCACTGACTTTTTTGGGGAATTGGATGATTCCTACGTCTTGGTATTACCCGATAGTTACAACAATTTGCCTGTTGTTGGCATTTTAGACGCAGAGGATAAGGAAAGCGGAGTTTTTGCTTCTGTTGTTAAAATTGGTGCATTGTACATACCGTCAACCATTAAAAACATCGGTGATTACGCTTTTATGAGCGTAGACTACTTAAATAGGATAGTATTAAACGAAGGGTTGGAAAGAATAGGTAAGTTTGCATTCGCAGCAGATTTATCAGATGATTTCGACCGTATTATAGACATACATATTCCGTCAACGGTAAAAATAATTGACGATTTTGCGTTTTTCTTCGCAGGGTTTCGCAGTGTAGGTAATTCTTCCGATCACGAAATCGTCGAATTAACTTTTGCTGAAAATTCTTCTCTTGAAAGAATAGGCATATCGGCATTTGACAGTTGTACCTTTAGAGAAATTAACCTTCCGGAAAGCAGTTCGGGATATATCATTGAGAAAATGGCTTTCTTCGACAATCCTTTGCTTGAAAGAATAAGTCTTTCTGCATCTATTACCGAAATAGATGATTTTGCTTTCCGCTATTGCGGTACGTATTTTATTGCAAGTCAATTAAGCATCAGACCCAAAGACCGTTTTGCGCAATATTTTCCGTTGCCAAAATATATTACAGACGGGTTTAATGTCGTTACAATTACCATTCCTGAGGAAAACTCTTTAACAAGAATAGGTGATGGAGCTTTTGAGGAAGTAAGATTATCGGGCAGCTTGACATTAAGAAATATTACCGATCTTGACGATTTTGCTTTCCGCGGACACGAATTGAATGGATTGTTATTTGAAAAATTGAAGAACATCGGCGATTATGCTTTATACGGCAGAGTGGTTGAATTTTCAACCATCAGTGCGGGCACAATTACTACTTTTGAATCAGGAGAAAATTTAGAATATCTTGGATACTTTGCCTTTGAGAATGAGAAAAACATTACAGAGGTTGATTTATCCAACGCAAAAGTAATAACATCATCTGCATTTTTTGGGTCGGGACTTACAAGTGTTGTTATCCCCGATTCTCTTACCGAAATTGGTGCCGCTGCTTTCTGGTATTGCAGAAGTCTTACCTCGGTTGTTTGGAATTCAGAACTTGCTTTGCCTGATACTGTGTTTGGTCATTGTTCTGAGTTGATTAGTGTAGTCATCAATAACGCTAAGGTCATCGGACCGCAAGCTTTTACTTCCTGTCAAAAACTTTCTGAAGTAATTTTGCCCGACGCATTGGAGTCAATTGGAGACAGAGCTTTTCAAGATTGCAAAGCATTAAGAGAAATCACACTTCCAGATAGCTTGTTGTCTTTGGGCAATTCATCTTTTAAGTTAACTGGATTAAGGCTTGTCACATTGCCAGCAAATATTACTCAATTACCCAACGAATTATTTAACGGCAGCGCGTTGGTCAACGTTATATTTAAGGGTGAAGTAACGCATCTAAACGGTTTTAGAAATTGCCATAATTTAAGAATGCCAGTTATACCCGATACTGTTAAAGTTATCGGCGAAGAGTGTTTTGCTTATACAAGTTTAGGCAATGCAACAAGCGGAAATATTATACTTCCGTCGGCTTTAGAGGTGATAGGATTAGACGCTTTTGTGGGAGCGATAGATATTAGGACAGTCACAATAAAAGCAGGTTCAAATAATTTTGCAATGGAAAATGACCCGTTTAGGCTTAATCCTAATTTTGAAGGTTATATTGTAGAGGAAGGAAATGAGTTTTTTGTGACAGATGACCATAATAACTTATATAGTCTTGGTTACGAAAAACTAATAGCTTTTATATTAGGCGACCAAACAAGTTATACCGCTCCTGAGGGTCTTAAAGAAATAGGCGCAAGGACTTTTAATGGTATGACCCAACTGGTTGAGATAAAAATTTCCTCTACTGTTGAAATAATCGGCGACGAAGCCTTTGCGGGCTTAAGAGAAAACGCCGATGAAAAGAATAAGATGCAATTAAGCAACATTGATTTTTCTGAAGCAACGGCATTAAGAGAAATAGGATACAAATCTTTTGTTTACACCGATTATCTTGCTACCATTGATTTGTCGACGTGTATTTCCTTAGAAAAAATCGGCAAGGAAGCTTTTTCCTATGCTAAAGTGCTGCAGACACTTATATTACCCGCAAACCTTAAGATTATTGGTGAAGGAGCCTTCAAGTCCTTAGCAAAAGATGTTTCATCTATGCAATTAGATTTAAGTACAGTTACAAGCTTAGAAGAAATTGGAAACGAAGCATTTATTAATGCTAAAATTACAAGCGTCAAATTCCCCGCAAGTTTAAAGATAATAGGCGACAGAGCATTTTTCTGGCACAGTAAAGATAGCATACTTAGATCTGTTGATTTCAGTTTAGCCGTTTCCCTTGAGGAAATTGGCAACGAAGCTTTTTCCTTTGTGCCCATTGAAGGTACATTAGATTTGACGCCTATGACAAATTTAGTGCGTATTGGCACAAAAGCGTTTTGGAGATGCAATTTGCTTACAGGCATATCTTTCCCCAACAATGACGTCTTGACGGAAATTGGCGATAAAGCTTTTGCTGGCTATGACAACGGTTCCTCTGCTGCGGGCTATATGGATATCCGCATTGTGGATTTAAGGCCGTTAACAAATTTAAAGAAGATTGGCAAATGGACGTTTGCCTTTAATGTGAATCTTGAAGAAGTGTACTTCCCTGTAGGCTTGGAAGAAATCGGACGAGGAGCATTTACAAGATGCGCTCCGCCGGCTTATTCTGAAGAAGGGGAATATACCCTAAACCCATTGACTCAATTAAATATCCCTTATACGGTAAAAACCATCGGTGAAGAAGCATTTTGTACTAATATGCACGGATACTATTCCCTATTGGAAAAAGTTTATATTGGAGACGCAGTTAACGGAAGCATGTTGGAATATGTCAACCATAGAGCTTTTGGCTCCTGCAACAACTTAAAAGAGGTATATATTTATGCAACAATGCCGCCAAAAAGCACAACACAATCTCCTCAATGGAAGATTTTCTCCCGCGGGGATGTTACTTCGGTGGCTGTAGGTAATTATGACATAGTTGACCTAAAAATTTATGTGCCAAAGGGTGCCTTGCAAAACTATTTAAACGCAGAAATATATACTGATTCCGTTAATATGTGGGCAAAAGATCACACATCGCAGCTTGTTGAGATGGAGGACAGCGATTAAAACCAAGTTGTTTTCATACATTGCTGTTTATACTGTCAGGTAACATTGACGGCAACAAAAATATCCTTAAAAGGAAAATATATTAGGAGGCAAAAAATGAACAAAAAAAAGGTAATACTATCTTTACTGCTTGTTGTGCTTATAATTATATCTACCTTAGCCCTTGTGGCATGCCAGGAGACTATTTATAATATTAAATTTGTTTCCGATGGGATAGAGTGCTCTGCAACTCAAAAGGTTATGAAGCAGGGCAAGGCGATTGAGCCAAAATCCCCAACAAAGGACCATTATATATT
>CALLXO010000246.1 GCA_937875645.1 uncultured Clostridia bacterium | reverse complement strand
AAATCAAATATGCAATTGTTTTAATAAGAAAATACTTTCTCACTAAAAAAAGAAAATTAAGAAATTTTTATTAATTTAAAAGTCGATGAAATAAATACAAATGACTTTATTTTGAACCTTAGATATAAAAATAATTACAAATTAGATTTAATGAGATTGGCTATATTGTCCGCAGTAACACCGTATTTTTGTAGCTGACTACTTATAGAACCATGTTTAACAAAGCTATCCTCAACACCTATATGCAAAACATTTAGATTTTTGTTTTGTTTGCTTATTAAATAGCTATCTACAAGGGAAGCAAAACCGCCTATCAAAACATTTTCCTCTACTGTTATAATAATTTTAGACTTATCAAAAACTTTGTCTAACATAATGTTATCCAAGGGTTTTATAGTATCTGCGTTTATTACGTTAATAATAATATCCTCTTTTTTTAGTAAATCATATGCGCCTAAAGAGGCACTAAGTGCGTTGCAACCTACTGTCAAAACTGTAATTTCACTTTCTTGCGTTAAACTTTGCCAACTGCAAAACTGGTAGCATAGGTCAAACCCTACATCGTTTTTAGGGTATCTAATAGCAACGGGAGAATTTTGTGTCTGCGACCATTTTAATGCACTTACAAGCTGACTGACGGAAGAAGGAGCAATTATAACCATATTAGGCATAGCGGACAAATAAGAAATATCAAATAGCCCTTGATGCGTTTGACCGTCCTCGCCTACAAAACCCGCCCTGTCTACACAAAAAACGACAGGTAAATGTTGCAAACAAACATCGTGCAGTATTTGGTCGTATGCACGCTGCAAAAAGGTAGAGTAAATAGCAACATAAGGTTTTAAGCCTTGTTTAGCTAGTCCTGCGGCAAAGGTGACGGCGTGTTCCTCCGCTATCCCTACGTCAAAAAACCTGTCGGGATAAGCTTCCATAAAAGGTTTTAAGCCGGTACCCACTGTCATAGCTGCCGTAATTGCAACAATGCGCTCGTCATTTTCTGCTAATTTACACAAGGTTTCACCTACTGTGTCTGACATAGTACTTGACGAAATACTGCATTTTGCAGACACTCCGTGGTAACCCTGCGGATTATCTTCCGCCTGCGGATATCCTCGTCCCTTTTGTGTAATTACGTGAAGTACTGTTGGTACGTTTACATTATTTTTAATTTTACTTAAATAAAATATTAAGTCCTTAACATCGTGACCGTTAATTGGTCCAATATATTTTATTTTAAAGTTTTCAAAATATATATTTTTAAGGCGAGAAAGCCGGATGTTTCTGATTATATTTTTGCATAATTTAAGCAAAGGCTTTCCGATAAGGGGTAATGCGTTTAAAAACCGTTTGGTATTACGCTTAAAATTTAAATAGCCTTTGCGTACTCTTACCCTTGACAAGTTTTTTGTTGCGCTACCTACGTTGGCATCAATGGACATATTATTGTCATTTAGTACTAAAAACATTTTAGTATCGTCCACGCTGTTTAGTCCTTCATAAGTAAGTCCACCTGTAAGTGCGCCATCCCCCACAACGGCTACAACATCAAAATTTTGTTTTTGTATATCTCTTGCTTTAGCAATACCTAATGCGGCAGAAATTGAAGTGCTGGCGTGACCGGTATTGAAAGTATCGCTCACACTTTCGTCAGTATCGGGAAAGCCGCTTAAACCACCTTCTTGCCGAAGAGAATCAAACATAATCCGTCTACCCGTCAGCAATTTATGAACGTAACTCTGATGGCCTACATCCCAAACAATTTTATCTTCTTCATTAAAAACATAGTGGAGCGCAACTGTCAACTCCACTACACCTAAATTGCTTGCCAAATGACCGCCGTTAGCCGTTACGGTTTTGATTATTTCCGCTCGGATTTCCTCACAAAGGGCTGGCAATTGCTTTATATCAAGTTTTTTTAAATCGGATAAACCGTTAATATTTTCTAACATTACATTATTAAGACTATGCAAAAAAATTTTTGATATTTCTCAAACTATTTTTTAGAGAATACCGAAAGTATTTTTGCCAAAGAAAATATAATTTTGTTGGCGTTTTTTATGGCAATTTTTTTGCCGATAGCTTTGCCTGTTATCATAAAGGCTGCAATAACCGCACTGATTGCAACGCTTACTATTAATTCCACAGTTTTATGTTGCACCGCCAAAATAGTAACTATCGCCGCTCCGCATGCTCCGGAAATTATCCCGCAAATGTCGCCAATAATATCGCCGCAAATACTGCTTACTACGTCGGCATTTTTGCTTAGCTTAACAGCTAACACCGCTCCCCTTACTTTACGCGCCGACATAGCTAAAAACGGCTCTTCGTCGCAAGAAGTTGCAGCTACGGCAATAATATCAGTAACAATAGAGATTGCTACAATGATCAAAATGAGTATATATGCTATAAAAACATTTTGTTTGTCTATTTCACCAACTACAAGCTGCGCCAAAATACCAAAAGCCATGGACATAAAAAGTGTTATTATCAACGCTTTTATCGGCCACGGCACTTTTGCTTTGGCGGAAGATTTTTTATTTAATTTTTCTTTTTTTTGTTTTTGTCC
>CALLXO010000245.1 GCA_937875645.1 uncultured Clostridia bacterium | reverse complement strand
TTAGGAGTGAGGGAAATTTCCGGCACCAGCATTATTGCTGTTTTGCCCTTTTTTATCGCCTGCTCAATAACGTTTAGATATATTTCCGTCTTGCCGCTGCCTGTTACGCCCCAAAGTAAATATTTTTGGTTTTGTGAGCCGTTTATTTTATCTACTATTTCTTGTTGAGTAGCAGTCAGGGTATGTTTGACACATTTTGGTTTTATCAAACTGTAAGGCTTGCGATTGACTTGTATATCACTAATAGTCAATATGCCTTTTTGTATTAAAGCATCAACAGAAGACCAGCCAAATAGTTTGTTTAGTTTATCGGTAAATTCGCTGTTTTTCTGTTTTATGTAATCTATAATAGCTATTTGTTTTTTTGCATTTTTTTTGACTAAACTTTCAATCTGCTGTGAAGTAAGCTCAGAATTTAAACAAGCTTCTTGCTTAATCAGCGGTTTAATTCGGTTGCTGCGCATTTCGCTTGGTATGCACAACCTCAAAGCATCTACCATTCTGAGATGGTATTTTTTACAGACAAAACGTGATAATTCTAAAACACTCGGGTCAAGGGCGACAAAATCGTCCAAAACCGAATTAATTTCTTTCAGCTTAGCGTCAGGCACATTACTTTTCTGTTTTTCTCCTACGACAAAGCCTTCTATCAAGCGATTGTTAAAAGGCACTGCAACACGGCTGCCTACCGATATATTTTCCCCCTTGTAGTCAAAAATCTTATCAATTTGACTGCTGGAAATATCAACAATTACTTCGTATATCATTTTAAATAGGTCTTTGCCTTGTCTAAAATAATTGCCGACAACTCTTTTTTTGTCATTTTGGGATAATCGGTTACTCCCAATTTGTCAATAATACTAACAATATTTGTGTCGCTGTTAAAGCCTGCTCCCTTTTGCGTGACGTCATTTGCCACAATAAAGTCGGCATTTTTATCCGTGAGTTTTTTTGCGGCGTTGGCTTTAAGGTTGTCCGTCTCGGCGGCAAAAACTACCACCACCCTGTCTCCTTTAATTTCGCCTACCGCTTTTGCTATATCGGGATTTTTTTTGAAAGTAAGAGTAAGTTCTTCCGATTTGATTTTTTGTTGACTTACAGAAACAGGAGCATAATCGCAAGGGGCGGCGGCTTTTATTATAACGTCATTTTTTGCAACATTGTCTTTAACCGCCTTATACATTTGTTTTGTTGTTTCTACCTTTATAATTTTAACGTTATTTGGAGGCTCAACAGAGTGTTTGCCTAAAACAAGCGTAACCTCTGCGCCCCGTTCCATTGCGTTGCGAGCAATTTCACAACCCATTTTTCCGCTGCTGAAATTTGTAATAAAGCGCACGCCGTCAATATTTTCTATCGTGGCGCCGGCAGTAACAAGCACTTTTTTGCCCTTATAATCGTTTTTTGGCAAAAGAATGGAGCTAATACGCTCAAAAATTGCTGCAGGCTCTGCCATCCTTCCCTTACCTGTGTCGCCGCATGCTAAAAACCCCTCTTCGCCGTCAATCACAAAAATGTTGCGGCTTAAACATACGCTGATATTTTGCACATAAGCATCATTTGTCAGCATATTGCAATTCATTGAGGGTGCAAGCAATATGGGTGCTTTTGTAGCCATTAATGTCGTGGTAAGCATATCATCACAAATTCCGTTGGCTAACTTACCCACTAAATTTGCAGTAGCGGGTGCAACGACAAAAAGGTCGGTCTTTTTAGCAAGGGAAATATGCTCCACTTCCCACGTTTTTTTTGTAGCAAACATATCTGTTACGACAAAATTGTTGGAAAGCGTCTCAAAAGTCAAGGGATTGACAAATTGAGCGGCATTTTTTGTCATAATTACCTGTACTTGTGCGCCTGCTTTTTTTAATAAGCTAATTAATTCACAAGTTTTGTAAGCGGCAATTCCGCCGCATACTCCTACTGCTACCGTTTTGTTTTTTAACACTTTATTCCTTCGTTATTTTTATTTTATCTTCCAATAATTCGTTTGCTGCAAAACTTATTGTTTTTATATCGCTTTTGAATTCGTCTGATTCCTGCTTATTGTTAAGTTCCTTTGCTCTT
>CALLXO010000244.1 GCA_937875645.1 uncultured Clostridia bacterium | reverse complement strand
GCAGTATTTAATGATATTTATCGCTTGCGTGCTTATGTTTTTGGGTATCGCTAAAAAATTTGAGCCGCTTTTGTTGGTAGGTATCGCTTTTGGTATGCTGTTGACTAACTTGGTTGCAAGTGATCAAGTGGGCGATTTAGTATATCATCCTAACATGTGGATGGTGAAAAACCCTGATTACGCCAATATTTTACAAAATGGCGGACTTATTGATATTTTGTATATCGGCGTAGGAGCTATGACGGACTTTGGTCCCATGCTTGCCCGTCCTGTAAGCTTAATTTTAGGTGCGGCAGCACAATTGGGTATTTATGCGGCCTTTATTCTGTCAACTCTGATTATGGGGACAGGCGAGATAAACCTTGCAGCTTGTATCGGTATTATCGGCGGGGCTGACGGACCTACCGCAATCTGGTTGACAAAAACGCTTGCGCCGGAAAACTTAGGCAGTATTGCAATTGCAGCATACTCGTATATGGCTCTTATTCCTTTAATTCAACCGCCAATTATTAAGATGCTGACCACAAAGAAGGAAAGATTAATTAGGATGGATAATCCTAAACAAGTATCTAAGACTACAAAAATAATTTTCCCCATTGCTGTTACAATTTTTACCGTTTTGTTGATACCTTCCGTAGCTCCTTTGCTCGGTTGCTTAATGTTCGGTAATCTGCTTAAAGAGTGCGGTGGGACAGATAGGTTGAGTGATACTGCCCAAAATGCTTTAATGAATATCGTAACATTGTTTTTGGGTATTTCTGTCGGAGCAACAGCAACGGCTGCAAACTTCTTAAACGAAAAAACCTTAGTTATTATTGTTTTGGGATTAGCTGCGTTTTGTTTTTCTACCATGGGGGGAGTGCTGTTTGGCAAACTGTTAAGTTGGTTAAGCAAAGGCAAGATAAATCCCATGATAGGTGCGGCAGGCGTATCGGCAGTGCCTATGGCTGCGCGTGTGGTACATAATGTCGGCAGGGAATACGACATTGACAATCATCTGCTAATGCACGCTATGGCGCCTAACGTTGCGGGTGTAATAGGTAGCGCGGTGGCGGCGGGCTTGTTTATGACTCTTTTAGGAGGCTAATTTTGTTAAATTTACGCGGGGGAATTCCTCGCGTTTTTTTCTGTCAAGTTGTATAACGAATTATAGACAAAATCATCTGTTTGTAGTAGAATACACAAAAGGAGATTATCATGAGGAATATTTTCGATTTTGCAGACAATATTTTTCGGTCAGCGCGTGCGTCCCGTAGGGCAAGGCTAAAGTATGAAAACATATTAAACGATCCAGAAAAAAAAGCTAAAGTTGTTGGTTACGGAATTAGCGGCATAATTATGCCTATTATTACCGTTATTGTAATAGGATTGTGCTATTTAGGTGTTCAAGCGCTCATGGAAGCGATAGATGACCAGAGTGCAAGAGCATTAGTGTATTGGGTACCCATTATTATACTAATTTTATTAGCGCCTATAGCCAGCTTAACCTTAACAATTGGCGGCTTGCGAAATAGCATATGGCAAACAAAGTTGGACAAAAAAACAACAGGTATAATAGGGATAATAATTAATTCAATTATGCTGTTAGCTGTTATTGCCGGCACTGTAATAATATTAGCAAGCTTAAGCAGCTTCGGTCAATAAATAAATTGATAACAATATAAAAATTATACATAAAGGGATTTTTGCAAAGTTTTAAGTAAAGAAATACATAGGCAAAAAGATAAGTAACGATGAAAAAATTTACAAGCTTATCGACTATATCCCTTTCAACAGGTTATTCTGTTGCATTGGGAGTTGAAGCAATTATAGAAATGCGCTAATTTAGCGCATTTTGCATAAAAGCATATTGTTTAGTTAAGCTACAAAATTAGTCGCTGATTAATTATATAAATCAAAGTGTTGCATTTAACTTCAACAAATTAAGCCAATTACGTTACTTTTCAACGCTGTGCTGACTTGTCGCACTTTTTTTACATTTTAAGGCTTACAATTTAAGCATTTATATTTAAAAAACTGTTGAAATTTTTTGACCTTTATTAAGTTTTATGCTATAATACCATAGCAATTGATTTAGCACCAATTGTTAAATTGTTTTAAACAATTTGCAGGTAAGGAGAAGTACCCAAGCGGCTGAAGGGGCTCCCCTGCTAAGGGAGTAGATCGTATATAAAAGCGGTGCATGGGTTCAAATCCCATCTTCTCCGCCAAACGCAAAAAACGTCACTAATATGTGGCGTTTTTGTTATTTATTTTAAAATATGTTTATTATCCCATCATAAAATATCATATAAAAACATATAAAAACACTATGTTGTACTCTATTTAAAATATTCGTCTTAATAGCTATAAAGATAGGCAATCGAATCTTGTGACGCTCCGCTTAAAAGCTTTTTGCAAGAAGCAGTTGCATCTGAAAAGTTAATTTCACTTATTTTATATTGTTTATCTTCTTACAACATTAAAATTCTCATCTATCAACAGCCAATTTTGAGGAAAAGGCAGACCAAGTTTCCAGTAGCTGATACCGCGCAGTCCGAGTTCTTTTAATAGATCGAATTTTGCCTGTATGCTGCGCGCATCCTCAAACCATACTTCGTGCTCCCGCCCTGACTGATCAAAGTAATTGAAGTGCGGCGCCTGTGCGATAGGATCAAATAATATTTGGGCATTGTTGTCTCTTGCCAATAATATGGCGGCTTGCGGACTGAGGGCACGGGCAAAGGGACCGCCTTCTATAAAAGGCAGAGTCCAGTCGTAGCCGTAAAGGTTTTGACCCATCATAATTTTATTAGGCGGAATTTCGGTAATTGCGTATCTGAGCACTCTTTCCACTTGATCCAAGGGAGAAACTGCCATAGGCGGTCCTCCAGAATAGCCCCACTCATACGTCATAATAACCACAAAATCTACGATCTGCCCTATTGCGCCATAGTCATGTGCTTCATACCATTGTCCTTCTTGTTCGGCACTGGTTTTGGGCGCAAGCGCCGCTGAAATCATAAGCCCTTCAGAATGTAGTCTATCAGCTGCACGGCGTAAAAATGCTATGTATTGCTCCCGCAAATCTGCCGGCAAAAATTCAAAATCAAAATGTATATCCCTATACCCAAGACGCATAGCTTCGGCGATGATATTATCCAACATCAAATCCTGCACCGCGGTACTTTCTAAAATGGAGCGACCAAGCTCACCGCTAAACTGCCCTTCTTCAATATTTGTAACAACCATCATAAGCGCGTTGCCGTATTGTCTTGCAATTTGGGGAATTCCTTGCATGGGCGGAGGATTTAATGTTCCGTCACGGTTAGCACGGTAACTAAAAACTGCTAAGTAGGTAAGCCTTTGTGCCGCCTCCCGTGCATCAGTAAGCAAAACCTGACTGGGAGCTTCGCCCAAGGGTTCTATGTAAGCATTAACCTCTGCGGTAACTTTAGGAAAGGGTGGAATATATAATCTTAGTCCCACGGACAGTGGTTGAGCGGGATTGATACGGTTTATCTGCGCAAGAAAGAGATAATTAATATTGAATCTGCGCCCAATAGACCAAAGACTGTCGCCCGGTTGCACAAAATAATAACTGCCTGTTATAGGGATTACCGCCGTTTGACCCACTACAAGGCGTTGGGGGTCGGGGATACGGTTTGCGCTCACGATGTCATTGACAGAGGAGTTGAACGTGCGCGCTATGCCATAAAGAGAATCTCCGCTTTGGATTGTATAGATTTGCATTAATTTTACCTTCTTTTTTATTACTCTACTTAATATATGCAAAAGTAATTGTTAAGGTTATAAAATAATACGATAAGTCCAATCGAATAGGCTGTAACAAAAAACGGGGCGCACCCCGCTTTTTGTTTGATTTTATATATTCTCCAAATTAGTTATTCTTTATAGTCCCAAACAACAGAGCGGTTGCTGTTCCAATTGTCTGCCCAGCCGTCAGGTTTTTCTTCAACTTCGGCATAAATAGTTAAAACAGGGCAGGCATAAAAAACATTTGATTCGATAATAATCACTGAAGCGGGGATAACAATGCTTTCTAAGGCGGCACAACCTGTAAATGCTCCGTCTTCTATAGTCGTTACACCATTCTCAATAGTTACAGCGCTAAGGGACGTGCAATTCCAAAACATAAGTCTACCGATAGTCTTCATATTTGACGGAATAACAACGCTTGTTAAGTTTTCGCAATAGGCAAACACTCCCCATCCGCCTATTTGAATATCACCGTTACCTATCATTACGCTTTTAACGGAAGTTTTATAAAACGCACCCAAACCAAGATATGTTACCGAATGGGAGATAACAAGGCTTTCTATCGGGCATTTTTCAAACGCAAATGTTCCGATTTTGGTTAGGGAAGAGGGTAAGTCAATACTTGTAAACGCGCAATTACTAAATGTATAATCCCCTATTTCTGTCACACCACTGCCAAAAGTCACCGACTGTAAATTTGTGCACCCATAAAAAGCGTAATCGCCTATGGTTAATATGCTGTCGGGGATAGAAACACTGCTAATATTTATCCCATAAAAAGCATTCTTTTCGATATGCTCTATCCAATCAGGAATAACGGTATTATTAAAGCCTGTAATCAATTTAGCAGTGGCAATTTCAATTAAACAGTTGTCTTCACTGGTATAAAATTGATTTTCTGTTTCAACGGAAAAATTTTCCATTTGATTGTTAGCGACAAAAGCGTCTGCACCGATACTGACCACTCCTTTTGGAATAACAATATTTTTTAACGCAGTACCTCTAAAAGCATTGATACCAATAATTGTCATTGATGAGGGGATAGTAAAGTTCTCTAACAAAATGCATCCGCTAAATAATCCGTTGTTTATGGTTGTAAGTCCTTGAGGTAGCGAAGCACTTGTTAAAGCTCGGCAATCGCCAAAAGCGGCAGCACCTATATCCGTCACCGACTGCGGAATACTTATGCTTTTTAGAGCTTTGCAATATAAAAATGCAGAATCGCCAATGATTTTTACACCATCTTCAATTGTAACGTCCGTTAAATTTTTGCAAAGTAAAAAAGCATTTTCGCCTATGCTTTCGACATTTGAAGGTATAACTATGCTTGTTAAAGAATATGCATATAGAAATGCCGAATCGGCAATACCTACTGTATCGCTTTCTAATGTCACTGCGCCCAAACTTCCTTTATGTCCTACCACCCATTTATCTGCGTATACAACGCTGTTGTCGGGGGCGTTGTTAAACAAGGTGCTTTGATAAAATGCGTAACTACCCACTACTTTAACGCTTTGCGGTATAAATATTTGTTTAAAAGAAGTATTCATAAACGCACAAGAGGAAATACCCGCCGTGCCTGCTCTTACTTCGATTTCATCACTTGAAGTGCCTTTATATCCTACCGCCCAGTTTCCCACATACACTATGCTGTTGTTTGGCGTTTCTTTCCAAATCCCCGTGTCAGAAAAAGCGTTTTCGTTAATAGAGCGCAAAGAGTTGGGCGTTTCAAATTCGATTAAGGAAGTGCAATCGCTAAACGCTAATAAGCCGATATGTCTGATACGGCTTCCTTCTTCAAAGGTTACGCTGGTTATATTTGTATTGCCAGAAAACATAAATTTTGTCCAAATAGGAGGTACATACCCTTCAACACAAGGATAATAATACGCACCGTCGCCAATAACGGTAATGGGTTTGTCGTTGACAAAGGCAGGTATCATAACATTTTTGCTTTTGCCGCTATACGCTAAAACGGTATATTCCTCGCCGCTCTCAGTTAGCCAAAGCCCCGCCGGAGTAACTATATAGCCCTGCGCATTAGGCTGTACTTGTTCGTTTTGTCCGACAGGCGGGTAGATGATTACGTCCGTGCCTAATATTCGCGTTTGAAAATGGGTATTATCTCGTTTGCAAACTCTGGTTTCCTGTCCATGTTGTGTGTCTGTTTCGGGAAGGGTCACAACCCAATCTCCCCAATCATGTCCGAGTGCATTTTTAGTGCGTTTTTCAATATGGGTATCGTCTTTTAAACAGCGCCTTGTTTCTTCCCCTGCCTGTGTGCAGGAGGGTGTGCGTGTTACTTCCCAATCTCCCCAATCATGTGTGCAACCGCACGCAGCTAAAAGCACAATCAGCATTATTATTGTAGCGAGTAAAATTATTATTTTTTTTGTTTTCATAAAACCTCCTTATTAATAAACTATTTAAGAAAAGCAAAAACTGACACGTAAGGCAAAAAAAGTCATTATTATTTCTTTTGTAAAACATAATTCAATGAAGTGTAATTTATATAATGTATTATACACACAAAATGCCGTTAAAGCAACACTATTTTTAAATTGGAAATAAAACAGTAAATTTATACTGCTTACTACTTTTTATTTTGGATATGCTTCTGCCCATGCGTCATAATAGTTTACGTATGTTTTTTGGCCGTTAATAGGTTTTTTTAGTGTAAAAATATATTTTAACAACACACTTTTTACATTATAACCCATTTCGTCGATTATTTTTACATTTTTAGATATTACCTCTGTAGCACTTCTATGTTTTTGGATGGCAATCACAATAAAATGAAAATATTTTGCATCAGGGTTTTTGCTCCAAATTACTTTTCCTTTTTGAGCTTTGTTCTCGACAATGCATGCGTATTTTATCGGGCCTATTTCGCCTTCCTTAACATCATAAAATGAAATGCTGTTCCAAGGTATTGTCAAAATGTTTTTTGTCAAATCGACAGAATCTAATTTATATACTTTTTCGAAGGGTGGCTTTTTTATGGTTATTTCTTCCGAACAATTTTTTGTGCGATTTAACGATGCCTCCTGAAACTCTATATTTTCTAGACTCTTTCGCAATTGTTCCATTTGGCGATAAATGCGTTTTTTAGCTTCGGAAAACAACTTGTCAAAAATATCCGATTCTCCTTTAAAATAATCTACTATCATTTTAAAAGAAAATCCTAAATGGCGTAGCATTTTAATTATTGTAACGTCAGAGTAGGCTTCGATATCATACTCATAATAGCCGTTAGTGGAATTTTTTGTGCGCTGTATATGTCCTCTTTTTGCCCAATATCTTAATGTTTCGTAAGGCACGGCTGTCAATCTTGCTAGTTGTCTTATGCTCATTTTCGGTTTTAACGAATAATCGGTATCTTTTTCCATATTTTCTCCTTAAATAATCAAAAAAACGCTTGACTCGGTAACATCACCCAAATATATAATACCATTATACACACTTTGTGTCAATTAACTGAATAAAGGGAGGTAAATAAATGAAACAATTTAGCAAGTTAGTTATGCTGCTATTAATTATAGCGGCGGTTACGATGTGTTTTGTCGGATGCGTTAAAACTCAGGTTGTCACCTTTGTTTTAGGCGAGGAAAATGTAGTTACGCTTTCCGCAGACAAAGAAGGCAAGGTGATTGAGCCGAGTGTTACTGTCCCCGAGGGCAAATACATAGTAGGGTGGTACACTGATGTTGACCGTACTGTCGAATTTAAGTTTGAAACAGACAAGGTGGACGCAGATACTACCCTTTATGCTAAAGTAGCGAGTTTATATCATAGAGTAACATTTATGGTTAACGGAGAAGATTCTATTATAGCTAATTCAGATAAAGAAGGTAATGTGTTAGAACCTAAGGTTGATATTCCCGAAGGGAAATACATAATGGGGTGGTACACTGATGTTGACCGTACTGTCGAATTTAAGTTTGAAACAGACAAGG
>CALLXO010000243.1 GCA_937875645.1 uncultured Clostridia bacterium | reverse complement strand
GCTGCCTGCCGTTTCCTCCACGCCCATTTGCGGCGCATTTAAGGGGCAATCGTTGTATTATTACGGCAATTATGCCATTTCGGGGGAAATGTGGTATTTTGTGCGCTACGGTCAAAATCTTTGTTATGTACATAAAAAT
Organism: uncultured Clostridia bacterium; assembly: GCA_937875645.1. Classification (GTDB taxonomy): domain Bacteria; phylum Bacillota; class Clostridia; order Christensenellales; family CAG-314; genus SFEB01. The sequence continues at coordinate 6,194 of CALLXO010000243.1, read as the reverse complement.
GCAGTAACTACTCCTAATATTACTCCGCATCCTACTCCCGTCAACGTGCCAAGCACTCCCGACCCAGTTAAGCCCGACCCTCCGGTTTCGGACGGTTTAGAAGATTTACAAATTGCTCTCATTGTGCTTATCTCGGTGCCCAGCATAATTATCGTTGCAGTTTTGTTTTTGCCTGCAAAAACAAAAAAACAAAATTTTCTTGATTCCTCGCCGGAAAACAACAAGCCAGACCCAGAGAAGAAATCAAGGCATGCGAAACCACGCTATTTTGACGATTACTTATAGCTTCTTATTCTTCGCAATAACCGTTTGCTCCTTTTATTAGTTTTTTAAACCATATTTTCTTAGCGTAAGATGACGTATACCATTCATTGTCATAACCTTTTACATTTAAAACAGCGGCAAAGTTTGCCAAAGCTTTTTTTATTCGCACATAATATGCGCCTTTGGACAAAGACAATTTTTGCATTACTAATTTTAAAGAGTAATTTTTTATGTAGCGATAAGCTAATATTTTAATTTCTTCATCCGTCAGTTGGTTTAGCGATTCACTAATAACTTTTTTGATTTCTACCAGCTGATTTTTTTGGGTAATTAATTTTAGTATTGAAGCAACTTGCGAATAGGTGTCCATATTTCCGCTATTGCCAAAATTATGCGTTCCCAATGCTTTGTTGTAAATGTAGAAGTCTGCCTGCTCGATATAATCGCCTAAATAACCGTAACACCTGAGTAAATTTACTCTGTAATCTGCGTTGCTCATTTCTTTTCCTCTCTTTTTTTTATTTATAACAGCTTTTTCTGCTAATTTGTTTATATTTTTGAATAGCTTATTATACAAAAATATTATTCTTATTTTTATATTAGCATATTTATGTTGACAACTGTTTGTCATGTATTGTAAAAAGGTATGTGAAATTTTTAACAAATGTTTAAACATTTTGTCGAATTTTGTAAAGAAATTAACGGTTAGCAAATGGGGATTATAAGTTACTAAATAGACAAAAAGAAAATTTTAATCAAAATTGTTGAAAAATATCGTATTATTTGGTAAAATATGTTATAAAGGAAAATTATAATGAAAAAATGTGTTTCGTTGTATATGTTTATAATAGCGTTATGCTTTTGTGTGGCGGGGGTATTTTTAACGGATCCCTTTGTTTACGCTGAAACGCAAGCTAATGTCAGCTTAATCAATCCCCACGCGATTGCTTGTAATTCAACGGAGCTTTTTGTTGCTGATACCATTGAGGAAAATCAGTCGGAGTATACCATTGTTCACCGTATTGGCAAAGGGATAACTAGTTATTTTTTAGATTTTAGCGTAGCGGGAGCCGCTCTTGATATGTGCGTTAACGACAATTATATTTTTTTGCTGCAACAAGACAAAATATTAATTTACGATTTTGTTTCTGACTCTGTCGTCAAGGAATTTTCCCAAACTAATTTATGTGCTTTTGCAGTAAGCGGCGATATTTTGTTTTTTGCGTATTCGTCAAACGGTGATAATTATGTTGGAGCTTTGTTGTATCAGCAACAGCAAATGACTTCTCTAACTCCTTACAATTATCGCTCTACCCAAATACGTTTTTTGAAAGCAAGCGAAAGAGACAAAGTGATTGTTTTTTTTGAGACAGAAAGCAGTTGTAGGAGTGAAAAGGTGGGGAGGGAGCAAAACCGTGTTGTTGATATCCCCGACACTGCTACTTCCTTGCCGCAAGACGTTTTTGACGAAACGCTGGGCGTGGTAAATTATGGCGAATATTATCTTTATACGGCAGACCATATTAAATTATTTATAAATTCAACTGATGATTACAGTTTTTGGGACATCGACGGGATATTGGTTAAGGATATATGTATTCTAAATAATAATCTGTATGTTTTGTGCGATTATCTTGTGGAAGAATTTTATGGCGAAAATAACGACTTTTATTTGCAACCGCGTATAAAAAAATATCAGTTAAGCGACACTCCTACTCAGTCGGTAACAATAATAGAGCAATGGGAATTTGGCGCAAGCAAAGTAAGTTTGACTCCGCCTACTTACCAGCTTGACAAAATAACAGTGGCGAGAGTAACAGGATACCCTTCTAACGTAGTTTACACTTCTGACCAAAGTACTTCTTACAACGCAATAAGCAAAAATAAGTTAGCTATTGACGATGTCATTTTGGTGCTGAGCGACAAAGCCGATGACTTCTTGTTTGTGTGTCTCCAAGGCTATTTTGGGTGGATACCCAACAGCGAGAAGGTAGTTTACGATACTACCAAAACAAATTTAGATATTCAAGCGGTGACGGTAATAAACGCAAATTTATATTCTCTGCCCTTTTTAAAGGAGGAATTTTTTAGCCATATACAGTTGCAAAAGGACGCTCAAGTCACCGTAAAGGCGAGTATCAACGATTTTTGTCTTATAGCTTATGAAACAGAGGATCAAGAAATTTCCTTTGGTTTTTGCGCACAAACTTGTATTGGCGCATTTAGAGAAGAGCTTACTTACACAACATACTTACGCAAAAAAGCTAATCCTAAAGCGGGACAAAAAATTACTTTGTACTTAACGAACAGGTTTGATAAAGAGGAAAACAATTTTGTTTTGGACCAAAACCAAAATCAAATTTTGATAAAAAGCGGTGCGGAAGTTAGACTGTATGGCACAGGGGAAAACGGCGCTTGTTATGTAGGCGTATTTGCCGACGATGTGCTCTTTAAAGGATATATAAAAAGCGAGCAATTGCTAAAAGACATTTCTAAAGGGTTGACTAATGCGAAAGTGCTTGCGCTGGCTTTATTTGCTATTGTTGTTTTGGTAGTTATTTTTGTAATAATTATAAGAATACGTGCTAAAAAACTAATTCAGCAAAATAATAAGGAAGAGCAATAGTGAGAAGCAAAAAGTTTTAGCGTATTTTGAATGAATTAATGTGATTAAAATTTATCTTAGGAAGCAACAACACCTTCAAATATCAATTTGAAAGTGTTGTTTGTTTTTCATTAATTTTATAAGCTCGCTTCATATGCTGCGCCTTCGTCATAGTCGACAATTGTTTGTGTGTCGGCGGCGTTATCTTCTTCCCTTATTACCATTATTTTGCTTACAGATACTTCGTAAGCTGTTTTTGTTACTACCTGCGTATCGTTTATCTTTTTTTGGTAATCTCTGCTTTGCAACCTGCCTTTTATTTTAACTTCCTGCCCTACCGGCAAAAACTTCACAAAGCGCGCATTTCGTCCCCAAGCTATTGCCGGTATGTAGTCGCTTTTGCTGTAAGCTCGGTTTACGGCTAAAAGTAAGTCGCATATCTCTCGGTTAAAGGGCGTCGTCCTAAAAATGGGCTGTTTACATAAATAACCGTTAAGCTCGATGGAATTTGGATTATATGTAGGGTCGGCTTCGTAAAGCTCCCTGACAAAAACTGAAAGTAGCAGTTTGCTTTTGCCCTCTACCATTTTATTGTAACTGCGCAATTGTCCCTTTAAAGATATCTGCTTGCCTACCGTTAAGGGGAAAGTGCAGGTCAGCCTTTCGCTGACGGTTAACGGCAGCAAATCATAAGCATCACTGAGTCTTTTAACCTTTAGCAGCACTTCGTAAAATGCTTCGCCGTACACCTCGTGTGAATAAGTCGGTTGGTCAAATACTTCTCCCGTTAGTGTCACCTTATTTGATTCCTCATATGGTTGCCTTGTAGCGTACATAAAAATTTCCTCCTATTGTTAAGACGTCAGTTGACGTGTTTTTTATTACTAATTTGTTTGCCGCTATGGTCTATATAATAATCGTCATAGAACAACATTTCGTCCACCCTGACAGGTATAAACTTTTTGTCTAAAAGTCCTCTTATTATCACTGGCAGTGCTTCCACTATGTGGTCGCTGTTGTTATGGCATAAAATTATGTCGCCTGACTTTGCTTTTAACACCCTTTCTGCAATCTGAATTGCAGACAGACCTTTCCAGTCTAAACTGTCCACACTCCATTGAATAGTAAACAGTCCAAAACTATCTGCCGTCTCAATAAGGTTGTTGCTATAGTCGCCAAAGGGCGGTCTAAACAGCTTGACTGCGCCCTTTGTGTTGTCGGTGATTTTTTTCAAGCTGCTTGTAAGTTCTTCGCTTATTTTCTGTATCGGCAGTGACCCCATTTTGGGGTGAGTTTCGCTGTGCGTACCTATTGCATGACCTCGGTCGGCGATTTCCTTAACAAGATGCGGATATTTATCACACCAAAAACCTACGAGAAAAAAAGTAACCTTTATGCCAAATTGGTCGCATATATCCATTATTCGCTCTGTTTTGTCTGCCCCCCAAGCTGCGTCAAAAGTAAGCGCTACTTTGTTGTCCTCCCGCTGAACGCAATAAATAGGAATTTTGCGATTTGCCATAACTAAAGCAATAGGCCCGAGATTCAAAATCAACAGCAAAACTAAACAAATGGTCAATAACAGTGCCAAACCGCTGATTTTAGAAATTTTTTTTCTATGTTTTTTGCCCTTTCTGCGTGAATATGTAATTGTCTCAAGCACTTCTGACATAATTGTACCTCAAAACCTTCTGTTTAAAATTGTAAGCTTTGGACTTGTTTTGTCGAATAACGCCTTGTTTTTTGTTTATAACATAAAATCGGCATTATGCCGTTTACGTTTTTATTCTATTTTAAAAACAGCCAAAAAATGCTAAAATTCCGCTTTAATTAGATTATGATATTTAAAGAACGATTTTTAAAGGTATTTTGGTATGCAAAAGTTAATAATATCGCCGGCGCCGAGTACCAAAAGTAAATCGTTTTTGTGTAAGTGTTTTTTTAAGTAATGCGAGGCTTTACTAAAACTGTTTAGAGCAATACAAGGAGTATTTTCCTTTATTCTTTTTGCTAAACTTTTGTGATTGCCGCTTTTTATGGGTTTTTCTCTTGCGGCGTAAACAGGTAAAACCACCACTTGTTTTGCCCCCTCAAAGCAACACGCAAAATCCTTCATTAAACTTAATGTGCGAGAGTAAGTATGAGGCTGAAAAAGCACATAGATATTTTGATAGCCTTGTTCTTTTGCTGCGTTTAAAGCTGCTATTATTTCTGTCGGGTGATGGGCATAATCGGCGACAACATTGGTAAAACTACATTCAAAAGTTTGATATCGCCGAAAAACGCCTTTAAATCCTTTTATCCCTTCCGCTATTGTTGCTTGAGGCAAATCAAATTGCTTGGCGACGGCGTAGGCGGCGAGAGCATTATTAACATTGTGTTTTCCCGCTACATTTAGTTGAATAGTGCCTAAACAAATATTTGCGCTAAAAACATCAAAAGTGTAATATCCGTTTTTAGACAAAAGATTTTTTGCATAATAAGTGTTAGACGTATCAAAACCGAAGGTTACCGTATTTTTAGCTGTAAAACTCATTTTATTTTTAAGTGTTTCGTTAATAACGCATACCCCTTCTTGCTGCGTGTTTTGAGCAAAAAGCGAAAAAGCTTTATAAATATCTTCTCTACTATTAAAGCAATCGGTATGATCTAATTCTGCGTTTAACAATAGGGAAATATAAGGATAAAAACTCAAAAAACTCTTTTTGTATTCGCATGCCTCGGCAACGCAAAAGTCGCCGTCACCAATATGCAAATTGCCCTCATTACGATATTCTCCCCCTAAAAAAAGCGTAGGAGACAATCCGGAATAATGAAGTATTTCGTATATCAGAGCAGTAGTAGTGGTTTTTCCGTGGCTGCCGCTGACGGCGATATTGTATTTGTATGCACTAAAAACTTCCCCCAATAAATCCGCCCTATTAATAGTTTTTATACCTTTACTTAAGCAAAAGGCAATTTCGCTGTTATCAAAGGAAACCGCACCGGTATAAACGCATAAATCAGTGTCAATAGGGACATTTTTTTTGGCGTGACCAATAGCAATTTTTGCACCTTTTTGCTTAAGAAGTTTTATCTGACCATTTTCAATTAAGTCGCTGCCGCTTATTTGGCAACCTTTTTTTATAAAAAACATTGCTAATGCGCTCATACTTATTCCGCCTATGCCTACAAAATGAATTTTTATTACATCATTGACTTTCATATTTTTTTACAATCTCCCCTCATAAATAGCCTTAAAAACACCTAAAATAGAAATTTTGTGACAATTTTGTGGTAAAATTCAAAGTTTTTTAATAATAAGTGTTGAAATTTGTTTGCAGAT
>CALLXO010000242.1 GCA_937875645.1 uncultured Clostridia bacterium | reverse complement strand
GCTGGTACAATTGGTGCGGTTGGAAACAACTCGACTGGAGTGGTCGGTGTTAACTGGAGCGTATCATTAGTGCCGTTACAAGCGGCAAATGCAAGCAATACATTCTCCTCAACAGATGTTGTAGCGGCGATTAAATGGGCAGAAGATAGGTGTGGTACTGCAGATCAAGTTCATGTAATAAACTACAGTGTAGGTGGTTTCGGGACTTCAACGGCGGTTAGGACTGAAGTTGGTAAATATTGTGGGCTTTTTGTTTGGACAGCTGGAAACGAGGAAACCAATATAGACACAAGAATCAGTTCAAACGGCAGTTTTAACCTTGCAAATTTAATTTCTGTAGGGGCGTTAAAAAGCAACGGCGAACGTCCGGGCGTTGCAGATTGGGGCTATACTTCAACCGGAAGCCCACAGGGCTCTAACTATAGTGCAAACGGCACTAATGTACATATCTATGCGCCAGGCGATGGAATACGCAGTACCGTTCTTAGCAATGGGTATGGGAGTAAATCAGGGACAAGCATGGCAGCACCTCACGTTGCAGGGGTTGCAGGTTTAATGCTGTCGGTAAATCCAAATATGATGGGGATAACAGGCAATACACTCGGTGCAAGATTAAAAACCGCATTAACGGCAAGCGCAAATACAGTAACAATTACAATACCAAATGGTTCTGGCACTATTACTCAAAGTGTTAAAAAATTAAACGCCGCTGAAGCGGTGTATTATGCTGCATTTCAAACGAGCAATGGTGGCAATACAATAGCTGTAAGAAACGGTGTAACGCTTCGTGGCGAGGTTGTTTTGCCAAGCACTATAGATGGTACGACTATTACGACGATAGCTGCCAGCGCCTTTGCCAACTGCACGCAACTATCCCAAATATCAATCCCTGCAAGTGTAAAAAACATAGGGAATTACGCCTTCCAAAATTGCACTGAATTGATGGGTGTTACGTTTGGACAAAACAGCCAAATGGCAAGTATCGGCGATTCTGCCTTTTCGGGATGTACAGGTCTTACTGGAATAACGATTCCCGCTAATTTAACGAGTATTGGTAATTCTGCCTTTTCCAGTTGTACAGGTCTTACGGAAATAACGATTCCCTCAAGCGTAACAAGTATCGGCAGCTCCGCGTTTTCGGGTTGTAACCGTCTTAAAAGCATGACGATACCTTTTGCAGGCGCAAGTAGAGCGGCTACGGGATACGGCACGAGGTTTGGATACATATTTGGGACAAGTAGTTATGAGGGAGGAGTAAGTACGAATCAGTTTGGCATAACGTATTATATTCCGGCAACCTTGAATAAACTTAATATAACCGGGAATATAAGTTTTTATGCATTTTATAGATGTACCGGGCTTACGGACATAACGATAGGCAACGGCGTAACTGAAATCATGGATTATGCGTTTTACGGCTGTACAGGACTGACGAGAATAACGATAGGTAACGGCGTAGAGGATATATGTGGAAGCGCTTTTGACGGTTGCGTCGGATTAACAAGCGTGACTATTCCCGACAGCGTAACAGTTATAGGCGCAGACGCATTTGCTAGATGCACGGGACTGATAAAGGTAGTAGTCCCAGACAGTGTAAGGTTAATAGGAATGTCCGCGTTTCATGGCTGTTCGCATTTGCAGGAAATAACTCTGCCATTTGTCGGCAATGCAATAAACAGCGGGTCAAATAATCATTTTGGATATATCTTTGGCGCGTCTGACCAATTCAATCAAGGCAATTACCTGCCCTCATCGCTCAAAGAGGTGACAATATCCCGCAGTTTACCAAGCAGTAAGTATATAATGGCAAACCCCGCTTTTTACACTTGTATCGGATTGGAGCGTATCACGGTAAGTGGTAACGTGGAAATAGGCTTTGCGGCGTTTGTGTTTTGCAGCGGCTTGAAATCCGTAAGGGTAGGCAGCGGTGTGACGGCTATAGGGGATAACGCTTTTGCACATTGCAGTAGTTTACAAACGGTAAGTATATCCCAAAGCGTTACGACCATAGGAAACAACGCTTTTGCTTATTGCGCTTCACTGATCGACATAACCATTCCAAGCAGCGTAGAGAGTATCGGAACATACGCATTCGAAAACTGTACAAGCTTAGAAACCGTCATCATGAAAAGAACCGCGCCGAATATTACGAGCTTAGGAGCGGACGCTTTTGACGGCTGTAACTCTTTAATAAGAATTATAGTAGATGAGAACAGTCTAACCGAATACGGAAGCGCGGCAGATTGGTCTGAATACGCCCAGCTTATTATAGGCGACATGGATCTCCTTTACGGCAACCAGGCGGTGTTTTATCCGAACACAGATAACTCCGCCGCTGTTGAAGCGTTGTCGGATGCCGTCATTGGTACGGGACACGGCCAGTCAAATCTGCTGTTTTATTTCAGTATTAGGTATCTAGACGGAAACGAGGTATCCGGCAGTTTTTCATACGGGCTTATCACTAACGCCAATATGGGTTCTGTAATTGCGATTATATACGGCGGGACAATCAATCAAGGGGATATTAAATTTAGCGTTATTCGTGAAATAATTCTCAGAGCGCCGAGCTACAGTCCACTGGAATATGATTTTTATACGGATTTTTATGTTTACGACTCTAATATCGAGTTTTTCGCGATTACGGGGATAATTGAATTGCAGGGGCAATAGTCATGTAACAAATGAAATAAGCCATTCAGAAGCTATCACATTAGACCATTATTTAATGCAAAAGACCGCCTTATAAGCGGTCTTTTTGGTGGAGATGAAGAGGGTCGAACTCTCTACCTCTTGAATGCCATTCAAGCGCTCTGCCAATTGAGCTACATCCCCATATAAGTATTGTTTTTGGTTTATATATGTTATCATATTTTTTAATTTATGGCTATAATTTTGTTGGCTGTTTTTATGTTTTTGGAAAAACCTTTTTTTGTCAAAGATAACCTTAACAGCATATTATAAAACTACATATAAGTTGTTGGAATTTCTAATAATAACATCATCTTATTTGATATTTACATAATAAGATGTTATAGTAAAAGAACAAATCTTAAAAAAAGGAAAAATTTGGCAGATGAGAAAAACGATTGCTATAGTAGGTGACAGTAATATTGACAATGACCCCAAAAAGCAGCAAATAGCTTTTGAGACAGGAAAAATACTGATTGATAACGGTTATAGAATAATTTCTGGCGGATTGGGCGGTGTAATGGAAGCCGCATTTAAGGGAGCGCACGCATCCGAGAAGTATAAAGAAGGCGATACAATAGGTATATTGCCTATGTTTTCTCCGCTTGAAGCCAATCAATACGCCGACATAATAATACCTACCGGCTTAGACTTATACCGTAATGTCATAATCGCCAATGCTGCTTCAGCAGTAATTGCAATAGGCGGCGGTGCAGGTACAATGTCCGAAATAACTAATGCATGGGCATTGCACAGATTGATTTTGGCTTATAGCAATGTTGACGGCTGGAGTTCTAAGGTGGCAGACACTAAGATAGACCAGAGAAACAGATATAAGGGCATTGATGACAAAGTGTATGGAATACAAACTCCCCAAGAAGCAATAGAGATTATCAATAAATACATTGATAAATATACCCTTTATCATAAAGGCATAGTAAAAGGCGAGTAAGGTATTTATTTTAAGTTAATTTTAAAGAGTCCAAAATCTGTTTTGGGCTCTTTTTATAGCAATTTACTTTTCCTGCTTATTCAACATTGATTTTGAAATGAGTATTTCTTGTCAGAAGAGGTATCTTACTTTGAGGAATCGTTGTTTTGTTGATTGGTGCTTTGAGCTGTATTGGCAGTGTTTGGATTTTGCTGTGAAGATGAAGTTTGATCAGAAGCTTTATTTTGTACAGCAGCTTGTGCTGATGCTTGTTGTGTGGCTTGTGCTGATGCTTGTTGTGTTGTTTTCTGAGTTTGTGTTTGCTGTGCAGCGGTTTGCTGTTCAGCAGCTCTTATTTCACATAATTCCCTTAAAGATGCTATAGTAATCAAAGTGCTTGAAAGCTGAGAAAAAA
>CALLXO010000241.1 GCA_937875645.1 uncultured Clostridia bacterium | reverse complement strand
AACTTACACGGCGACGTATTGTTGACACGCCATTGCGCAAGAGAACTTTCTAAACTGGTAAACGACTGTGATGTACTTATAACTGCTGAGTCAAAAGGACTTCAATTAACTCACTGTATGGCGGACATCCTTAATATGCCTTATTATGCTGTTGCGCGAAAATCAAAAAAACTTTATATGCAAGACGGAATAGACGTTTTAATTCAGTCAAGTATAACGACCGGCGCAGAACAGCATATGTATTTGTCCCGCCACGATGCACAACTCATTAAAGGCAAAAAAGTCGGCATTATTGACGACGTAGTAAGTACCGGCGCAAGCTTAGACGGGTTGGAAAAATTGGTAATCGACGCAGGCGGTATTGTTCATAAAAAAGCGTTTGTGCTTGCCGAAGGGAATGCAGCAGAGAGAGAAAATATAATCTTTTTATCCACCATTCCATTGTTATAAAAAAAGAATGGCAAAAAACTCATTTTCCGTTTTTTGCTGTTTATTACATATAAACGCACATTTTAATTAAAACAATGTGTTTAAAAGGTAAAAATCAGCAGTAAAACAGCAGCAAAAAAGTTGACGTACCTTATTGTTTGGTATATAATGAATGCATATTTTTTTTGAAGGTTACTTATGAAAAGCTTATTGAAAATTACATGTAATTATATGTTATATTTAGCTATAAGCTGCCATAATATCGAAATTTTCCCCGTCTTTTCGGCGGGGTAATTTAATTTATAACCAATTACGGAGGTAAAAAATGAATCAAGAAGACAACAGAAATACTGCCGAAAATGTAGGCGGTGAAGCCACCGCCAAAAGAGGCTGGTTGGACAGAGTCTTTAAGCTGAAGGAGAATGGCACTACAGTACGTATAGAAGTATTTGCTGGTATCACTACCTTCATGACCATGGTTTACATATTGATGGTCAATGCAGGGATGTTTAGCAATCCTTTTGGTGACGGAACTAATGTTTTGGGGGTCAGCTACGGCGCTATTTATATTGCCACAGCTTTGTCTGCAATTGTCGGCACAATCCTTATCGGATTGTTATCAAATTTGCCTTTAGCGCAAGCAAGCGGTATGGGCTTAAATGCTTTCTTTGTGTATACAATTTGTGTAACATTGGGACTATCCTACGCCAACACTTTGGTGCTTGTGTTAATTGATGGTATTATTTTTGTTATTTTGACGATTACGGGACTTCGCAAAATGATATTTGAAGCTATACCCAAAGCGGTGCGTATTGCTATACCTGCCGGTATCGGTTTATTTATTGCTTTTATCGGCTTGCAAAGCTCAGGTATAATAGTAGGCGATGGTGCTACTTTAGTAAGATTAGCCAGTTTAAACATATTAAGCACCGATGTCACTTGGGCAAGCATTATGCCTATCCTCGTTACCTTTATTACCTTTATCGGCATTGCGATTTTATCTAAGTTAAAGATTAAAGGAAGCATACTTTGGGGTATGCTTGGCGGCACCGCTCTTTATTATCTATTAGGTTTAACCTTAATCAATCAAGGTTTCTTTGATGGTTTTACATTCGATTGGGGTCTTTCCTTTAGAGCTTTTGGCGAATGGAAAACTCAAGCTTTTGGTAAAGTATTTACCG
>CALLXO010000240.1 GCA_937875645.1 uncultured Clostridia bacterium | reverse complement strand
TTGTACGTTACTGTATAATTTAGATTGATAACCTTAGCATACAATATTGTATTTTCCGTGACCGTATCAGTGGAAAAATCGAATTTTTCACTGTCGAAGGTATCATTAAAATACCAACCTTCGATTTCGACACCTTCTGCAGTCAGGATTTTAGGTTCGCATATTTTGCCCTCTTTGCTCGCCGTAACTGTCGCCATTGTCGTACCGTTAACACTAAAACTAACGATTGCCGCTTTTGAGCAGCCGACAAAACAAATCACCGCAACACTGATAGCAAAAATCAGAATCAAAAATTTGCTTAGTTTTTTCATATTTTCTCCTTTTTATGCTAATATCGATTAATACGCTATCTGCAATTATTAGCTGATACCATTGAGTACGCTATTTAATTGTGTCATTCGTAAAATTACGATAATCGCATTCCTAAGGGCATTATACGCTTTTGACTATTCAAAGTCAATTAATTTTTCAAAATTATTTCAGTTAAATTTTACTTATTTATTTGACGGATTTGGTTATTTAGTGCAAAATACTTATGTAATGATAAAAAGGTGGTATTAATGGAAAATTTTATCTTATCAGAAGAACAAGAAAAAGCACGTAGAGCAGCACAGGAAAGTCAAACGGTAGAAATAAATAAAGCTATTGATAAAGTGATATTACCTCTACAGGCTAATATTTTTTTAGAAATTGCAAAGAATGAAGATAAAGATAATCCCCTTACGCATCTAAAACCTGCTTTGCGCAATATTATTACAGCAATATGTATTCATCCCAATTGTTCTATGGGAGATCTGGCAAAATATACAGGGATCAATTTTAAAAATTTGCATTATTATGTGAATACACTCGAAAAAGCCAATTTGGTCAAAAGAAATTTTTGTCCTACAGATAGGAAGGTAATTCAAATAACGTATACCGATAAATTGAACTATTATCTGACTCTTGACGGTTTGAAATCATATGAGGTCACAAAAGCAATTTACGAAAAATATTTAACCGAAGAAGAAAGACAGGAAATGCTTACTCATCTAAAAGCAATAGGGATCTTATTAGAAAAGCTCTCTCCTTGTTCTCCCGAATATACAAATGACACTTCAAAAACAAAAAGGTTGTTGATTAAAGATATATGACATATTGTAATTTATCAACAAAAAACAAAAAACTACATAATAAGGTTATTTAATAAATACAAAACGGTGGATATTCCGCCGTTTTGCTTTATTGTGATCCGTATTAAGTTTATTCTTCTCTTATAAGTTCCGCTCTGATGCGTCTGACGCCGCTGCTGCTCGACTGCTCTTTTGTTATTACAAAACGACCTAACTGGCTTGTGTTGGTGGCATGAGGACCGCCGCACATTTCTATTGATGTGTCGCCTATCGAATATACCTTAACGTCTTGACCGTATTTATCAGCAAAAAGTCCTATCGCCCCTTTTTTGCGCGCTTTCTCTAAACTCATTTCCTCGCAAACTATTGGGATACTTTCATTTATAGCTTGATTTACCAACTCTTGAGTTTTTTTAATCTCCTCTTTTGTCATAGGACGATGAAAGGAAAAATCAAAACGCAATCTTTCGGGGTTTATGTTGCTGCCCTTTTGAGCAACCTCCTCTCCTAAAACCTTGCGCAAGCTTGCCTGCAAAAGGTGTGTCGCCGTATGAAGAAAGGTAGTAGCTTGTCCGCTGTCGGCTAGCCCCCCTTTAAAACGCTGTCCGCTTGTGTCCTGACTTAACTTTTGGTGTTGGGCGTATTTTTCGTAAAAACCCTCCTCGTCAACAATTAAGCCTCTTTCTTGCGCTAATTCCTTTGTCATCTCAAGAGGAAAACCGTAAGTATCATAAAGCCTAAATGCTGCTGCGCCTTCTATTAGATTTCCTTCAAGTTTGCCGACAAGTCGCAAAAACTCCTTTTCGCCGGAAACTAAAGTCTTTAAAAATCTCTCTTCTTCCCTATTTAATTCCCCAATTATCTTGTCTTTATTGTCGGTTAGTTCCGAATATACGTCCTTGTAAATTTCTATAAATAAAGAAGCAATTTTAATCAAGTCGCCATTATTCAGTCCCAAAAAATTTGCATAACGCACAGCACGGCGAATAAGCCGACGGAGCACATAACCTTGGTCAGCATTGGAGGGAGTGATGCCTATCCTGTCTCCCAACAGAAAAACTGCGCTTCGGATATGGTCGGCAATTATGCGCATAGCTTTTGTTACCTCTGCGCTACTTGCGTAACTCAAATTAGATAGCTCTTCCAATTTTTTTATTATCGGCAAAAATACGTCTGTTTCGTAAACGCTGTTTATACCATTGAGTACGCACACCGTACGCTCCAACCCCATGCCCGTATCAACATTCTGTTGTGTTAAGGGTACAAGCGTGCCGTCAGCCTGTTTGTTAAACTGCATAAAAACGTTGTTCCAAATTTCGAGATACTTGCCGCAATCACAAGCAGGATTGCAATTTTCCCCGCAAGGATGCTTGCCTGTATCAAAGAAAATTTCCGTATCCGGTCCGCAAGGACCTATATTGCCCGCTATCCACCAATTGTTCTTTTTTGGCAGATAAAATATTTTTTCGTTATTTATCCCGCATTGACGCCAAACAGATGCACTTTCCTCATCACGCGGACAATCCTCGTCCCCCTCAAAGACACTTACCACAAGGCGGTCTTTGTCAATATTTAAATACTTTGGGTGGGTCAAAAACTCATAGCTCCACTTTATTGATTGCTCTTTAAAATAATCGCCTAATGACCAATTGCCTAACATCTCAAAAAAAGTGCAGTGGCTTGCATCCCCCACCTCGTCAATGTCGCCTGTGCGAATACATTTTTGTACGTTAACAAGCCGATTTCCTTGGGGGTGTTTTTCGCCTAAAAGATAAGGGATAAGCGGGTGCATACCGGCGGTGGTAAAAAGTACCGAAGGGTCATTTTCGGGGATAAGGCTGGCGCTCTGTATTATTGCGTGTCCTCGCTCTTTAAAAAAATTAAGGTAACTGTTTCGTAACTCTTTGCTTGTGATTTTTTTCATATTTCCTCTTTTACGTAAAAGTAAAGACCGACTTATTCGGTCTCAACATTTTTTTGTTTTAGATTAACGCCGAATATCTATTATGTCTTTTGGCTTAGCAGCCTTAAATATAAAGGACAGCAAAAACATAAACATATAAAAGCCTGGTATTATGTACAACATAGAGCCGTATCCCGTCACTATCGGCGTTGCGCTAAATAATAAATCCTTTAAAAATATATTTTTGCCCGACATATAAAAAACAAACAGTACTATGCCGCTTATTAATGCCATTACAAAATACCACCATGTAGCTTTTTTTGCGCAGCGACCAGAAAAAAGACGTGTGAGGTTGCCTATTATCGAAATTAAGGCAGTAAGTAACACTAAAAGTATAAGCCCACCAAATACCCAAAGGTAAATAGGCATAGCAAGTAGCGTTCCTGCAAAAATGCTGTTTGTTATGTCCACAATGATTTTTAGTCCCGTAGTAACTACAGTGCCGCCGTCATTATAGATAGGCAAAAAGGAGAATATACCCCACGAATACCAACTTGTTGGCACTATCCTTTCCCACCCTATAAGCACATAGGCAAAGCAAAGCGTAAAAATAAGAAATAGCTGACTGCCAATAATGGCTTTTGCCTGACGGGGTTTGTTGATTTTTATGTTTTCCGTATCTGAAGCCGCAACGCTATCACCTTGAATTTGCTGATATGTATTTGTGTTTGCTTTGTTGAGTACATTTACTCCTGCGGTAATGGGTTGAGTAGCAGTTTTTTGACTTATTTGTATCGGTTGGTTTAACGATGTAAATTGCTGAGCGGGTAAAATATTAGTATTTAATAAGGGAAACTCAAAATTGCAGCGGTCGCATACCGATACTTCGGAAGGCAAAGTATGATTGCAACGAGGGCATATTTTTATACTATTTCCTTTAAAAAGTTGCGATCCGCAAAACTTACAAAAACGGGCAGAACCGCTGTTCACCGTATTGCATTTGTTGCAAACTATCGGGTCTTCGGGGGTACGCAATTGCCCACCGCATTGGTAGCAGTATTTTGCGACAATGGGATTTGCTGTGCCGCACTTTTCGCATATGTTAAAATTGTTTGAATTGTTCATACAGCTTCCTCCGCATTAATTTTTTTTGCTCTGCCACAATCGCTGCAATATTTATCTTCTTTTTTGTTGAAACTGCCGCATTCGCACTTCCAGCCCGAAGCTATTTCCTCTGCGCTCACTGAGCCTAAGGGATAACGGCAGGAAACGCAAAAAGATGCATCAGGCGGATTCTCCTTTCCACAGACAAAACAATAAACTTTTGGAATTTCCGCCGTAAGCTGCAATCCGCATTTTATGCAGAAAAGTGAATTTTCGTCATTTAAAGTTGCGCAATTGCTACAAATTTTTTTGCGGTTGCTTGTTGCCGATTGCAAATACGCTGCTTTTGCGTTGTCGTACTGCTTGTAATCAAGCTGAAAATCTTCCACTTCGCTGTCGCTCAAGTCAAAAAAACAATAGCTGCAATATTTGGCAGTGATAGAATTTGGGTGACCGCAAAATTTACAGATTTTGCGTTTTACTATTTTATGTATATTGTATTTTGTTACGTCCTTGCCGCATTGAGGACAAAAGACGTCATGGAGAGATACAATACCGCCGCAATGAGGGCAGTCGAGAGTTTCCTCCTTAACGCTTGTTTCCTTAACGCTAAACACGTCAACGGCAATAGTTGTTGTTTGGTTTTGGTTAGCAGGCTGTTTTGTACTTGTTAGCTCTGCGCCGCAATTTATGCAATGCGTAAAAATACTGTCGCATTTATTAGAGCATTTAGCACAGGTAACGTAAGTTTTTGAAACTACTGCTAAGTCCTGACTACCGCAATTAGTACAGTATATATTATCAAGAGCATTTTGCTCACCGCAAATTTTGCATAATTTCATATTCGCCTCTAACAGATTATAAATGTTTTTAATAAATATGTCAAGATTTGACATTAAAGCTGTCTTTTAAGCTTACGATTTCGTTAAATATCAGCTCTTTGCTTGTGGAATCATTATCTACAACAAAATACCCCACTCTGATAAACTGAAATCTTTGACCTGCTTTTGCTTTTGCTAACGCTTTTTCGCCTATACCTTGCACAATTTTCATGCTATCGGGATTAAACCTTGCCATAAAGTCTGCGTTTTCATCGCTATTTGCAAGCAAAAGACTATCAAAGCGGCGGACAGTAAACTTAACATGTTTTTTTGCGTCCACCCACTGAATGACGCCTTTTACTTTTATTCCGCTTTCGTCGGCGCCGCTCTTGCTGTTTTCTACATAGGAACATTTTATCAAAGTAACTTGTCCCCTTGCGTCTGTTTCGTAACTA